>JBBQQS010000456.1:0-4471 GCA_038215525.1 Bryobacterales bacterium | reverse complement strand
AAATCGATGACGCGTGCGAAGTCCGAGGCTCCACCGCTGGTTGTCAACTCGAAGACCTCCACAGCGGTCATGCTTTGCCTAGGATAGCGCGCGCTGGCGTCATGTTCATGCGTATTTGCGGTATGTTCGGACGCCAGGATTTCGTCGTCTGGAAACGGTGCCCCCGCCCGGGGCGTAAAACTGCGCGCCAATACCCGCCCGCCAGTGATAAACTAGCGGGCGCAATGCGCAAACGAATTCTGCAACTTAGCTTCGCCGTGGCGGTCGCCGCGGCCGCCTTAGTCGGCTATAGCCGCTATTCGACCAAACAGTCGATGACCCTGGCGGCCACCCATCTCTTGAACTCCCTCACCGATGAGCAGAAGGCCAAGGCCGTCGTCAAGCTGGATAAGGACGAGCTTTCCTTCTGGCATTATGTGCCCACCGAGAACCTGCTGCAGTCGGAAAAGCGCGGCCGCCTGGGTCTCACCATCGCCGAGATGACGGCGCCGCAGCGCCATCTGGCGCATGCCCTGCTGAGCTCCGCCTTGAGCCAGCGTGGCTACATCAAAGCCGTGAACATCATGAGCCTGGACGACATCCTGCGTATTCAGGAGAAAGACACCACTGGCCGCCGCAATTCGGATAAGTACTACCTCACCCTCTTCGGCGAGCCCAGCGACACCGCCAATTGGGCCTTCCGGTTCGAAGGCCACCACATCAGCCTGCACTTCACCGTCGTGAAGGGGCAGATTGCCGCGAGCCCGACGTTTCTGGGCACTAACCCGGCCGAGGTCCGCGAAGGGCCGCGCAAGGGCTTGCGCGTGCTGGGCATTGAAGAAGAGATGGGCCGCGACCTCTACAAGTCCATGACGGCGGACCAGAAAAAGGCCGCGCTGGTGGATACGAAGGCCTATAACGACATTCTCACCACCAACAGCCGCAAGGCCGCCATCAAAGGCACGCCTTCCGGCTTGTTGGCGTCGAAGATGAACTCGGCGCAGAAGGCGATGCTGCAGACTTTGCTCGAAGAGTACGCCAACAATCTGCCCGAAGATCTGGCCGCCATTCGCTTGCAGCAGATCAAAGCGGCGGGCAATAAGCTGCACTTCGCCTGGGCCGGGGAAGCCGAGCGGAGCCAGCCCCACTACTATCGCGTGCAAGCCGACACGTTCCTGGTCGAGTATGACAACGTGCAAAACGGCGCCAACCACGTCCACAGCGTGTGGCGCGATATGAAGAGCGACTTCGGCGAAGACCTGCTTTCTCAACACTATCAAGCCACCCCTCACGTGGTGGCCGCGAATTTCCCCCGCTAAAGCTCGTCGCCTGTACCGGGCTCGTGCTAAATTTTGAGAGGGCCCCTTCCTCAAGGGGCCCATTCCTGTCAGAGACGCATGTCGGTTCAAATCTTCTTACACGCTAAACTTCTGGGCATCGAGCCCTTCCTTTTCGGAAGCGGCGCGAGGGCCGAGGTTCTGCTGGGGCGCTCCCGCTGGGTGACGCTGCTGACGGAAGTGCTGCCGCGCGCGCTGCTGCGTCAATTGAGCCTGTCGCCATTGCTGCTAGGCACGGTAGGCGGCGGCGAGTTCCTCGTCGTGCTGCCTTCGGAGATGCGCGATGCGGCCGACGAGTTTCTGGAGAAGTCTGCTGACGAGATCGGTGCGATGTCGGCCGGCGACCTGAAACTGATTTGGACGGCCACCGAAAACCTGGGCGATTGGAGCCTTGTCCGGCGTCGCCTGACGGACGGCATGACCGCTCGCCGCGGTGCACCTGGCCTACCGGGTGCGCCGGGCTTGCCGGGCTTTCAGGCCTTTGCCGCGTTCGATGCCGAGCCGCTGGAAGCCGCGCAAGACGAGTTCGCCGCCCTGGAAGCCGGCATGAGGGAAGCGACGGCCGTGTCGTGGTCCGCTGCCCAGCCCGGCCACATCAAAGCCGGCAGCGAGGGCGACTTCACCTGGAGCCTGCAGACGCCCCCTCCCGAGGGCCTGATGCTCGCCATCCACACCGCTGACCTTCCGGCACGTACGCGCCTGGGCGTGCTGCGGGGCGATGTCGACAACTTTGGCGCACGCCTGCGCCGCATCGACACAGTAGACGAGCACATCCGCATTTCGCACCTCTACAAAGACTTTTTCGCCGGCGAACTGCAAGTGCTGATCGCTTCCCTGCCCGACCTATCGAGCCGAGTCACCGTGCTGCATTCGGGCGGCGACGACTTTGCCGTCTACGGCGCCTGGGACTCGTTGATCATCCTGGCGCGCGAGATCCAGCGCGTGTTTGGTTTGCTGGTGCAGCATCATTTGCACGATCTGGTGGGCCCGGAAGGCAAGTCGATCACGATGGCCTTGGTGGTCGCCGAGCCGGGGCAGCCGAATCTCGCGGCGCTCTACGAAGAGAGCAGCCGCAAGCTCGAGTTGGCCAAAACCGGTTTGAACGATAGTTTCTACCTGTTCGGACGCAGCATCGAATGGAAGCAATTGGTCGACGCCGAGGAGTTGCAAAAGCAATTGACGCGGTTGGTGGATGAGTTTGATTGCTCGCCGCAGTTTCTGAACGAGCTGCGCGGCTTCTATCGCGAAGGCACCAATGCCGCGACGCGCCGGCGCGCGGTGCGGTTCGATCGGCCTTGGCGCTTCCATCGGCGCTTGCAGCAGGTGCTGGAGCCGCCGCAGTTAGGGCGTCGCCGCGAACGTGATTTTGAGCGCCTCTGCCAAGAGGTAATCGCCGAGTTTATTGGTAAGCAAGCCGGCCAAACGCGCTTGCGCCCCACCGGGCGCGTGGCGCTCGAATGGGCCCAGTTGACCTTGCAAGCCGCCAAGTAATCTGACGAAGGACAAGAATATATGGCTGACGAAGTCGAAAATCCTATCCCCGAGCCTCAGGAAGCAGCCGCTCCTGTAGCTCCCCCAGCCGCGCCTGAAGTCGCGCCCGAAGCGCCAATGCCCGAAGCGCCAATGCCAGAAGCACCAGCCCCGGTTGAAGCTTCGGGCGAAGCCGCTAAGCCGGGCGTCGACACCACGAAGCTGATCGAGCATCAACAGCGCAACCGCGGCCCGCGCCCCGAAGGCGGCAGCGCCTTGCGTCCCGATGGCCGGCGGCAGGAACGCACGCCGCGCGCCGATCCGGCTCGTGAGGGTGGCCGTCCCGAAGGCGGCGGCAATCGCGGCCCCGGTGGCGCACCCGGCGGTGGCAACCGTGGCCCCGGTGGCGACCGCGGACCAAGGCCGGAAGGTGGCCCCAATCGTGGCCCCGGCGGTGATCGCGGACCTCGTCGTGACGACCCCCGCGGTGGTGACCGCCGTGGCGGCCCGCCCGAAGGCATTGAGCTCGAAAAGCTCATCGCCGACTCGCTCTATCTCGATAACCAGGCGCACAATGTCGTCGTCCGGCTCGGCCTGATGGACTCCGGCACCAAGAGCCAACTGCGCCGCCTCTACAACGCGGTCCGAAGAGCGACGCGGGCGCCGGAGACCGAACGTCAGCATGAGTTCGTCATGCTGCGTGCGCGGCTCGCCTACACCATCGCACGCCATTCGCTGCGCTCGCTCGACACCATTGAGCGGCTGCTGCTGCAAGTAACCCGCAAGAACGACGTGAAGGGCTATGAGCGCTTCCGCGATCTGTTTGAAGCCATCGTGGCCTACAACGAGTAGTCAGAAAGAATCGACATGAGTTCTCATACCGCGCAAACTGAATTGAAGTTCCTGGGCAAGTTGCTCATCGACGCTGAACTGCACTGCGAGACGGGCCTGCACATTGGCGCCGGCAAAGGCTCGCTCGAAATCGGCGGCGCCGATAATCCGGTGGTGAAGGATGCCTTTGGCCGTCCGTACGTGCCGGGCAGTTCGCTCCGTGGCCGCCTGCGTTCCTTGCTCGAACAGGCCACGGGCAACGCCATTCCGGCCGAACTTGCCTACTTGACGCGCCGCAAAGGCGTCGAGGTCCGCGTGCACCAAAGCGATCGTCCCGATGACGAGATCTGCTTGCTCTTCGGTCGCCATCCCGGCCGGCTCGAACGCGTACAGGGCGACGCGCTCGATGGCGGCGCGGTGACGCCCGCCCGCCTCACCGTTTATGACTCTCCTCTGGTGCCCGAGAGCATCACGGCGGCGATGCGCGAATACCTGGACGATGAGCTCACCGAAGTGAAGAGCGAGACGGCGGTGGATCGCATTACGGCCCAATCGAATTCGCGCACGCTTGAGCGCGTTCCGGCCGGTGCGCGCTTCACGGTCCGCCTCGTGCTCGACGTGCTCTGCGCCGAGGACCGTGAGCTGTTAGCCCAGGTGCTGATGGCCATGCGCCTGCTGGAAGACGACGCCCTCGGTGGCGGCGGCGCGCGCGGCTCCGGCCGGGTGCGGTTCTCAAACGTCAAGCTCACTTGGCGCAACAAGGCTTACTATTCAGGCGGCACCGAAACCGCGATCGCCAGCGCTGCCACCTTGGCTGAACTACAAGCCGCCAATCTGACGGACGCGTTGACTGA
>JBBQQS010000455.1:0-4508 GCA_038215525.1 Bryobacterales bacterium | reverse complement strand
CCAGCTATCCGGCGGGCAGGAGCAGCGCGTCGCCATCGCCCGCGCCATCGCCACCGACCCTGACCTGATCATCGCCGACGAGCCCACCGGCAACCTCGACGCCCAGTCCGCCAAGGACGTCATGGTGATGTTGCAGAAGCTCAATCAGGACTTCGGCAAAACGATCATCATGGTGACGCACGACCGCCACGCAGCCGAGTACGCCACCACGATCCGCCATCTCGAGAAGGGCGAACTGAAACCCGAGATCGAGTACACGCAGCGGGCGGGTTAAGGGCGGGCGGGTTCGTCTTTGCGCCAACATCTCAGAGTTGCTGCGCGGATCGCCAACCCGTGGCAGCGGTTCTCGGATCGGGTACTGTGATGAGAGCGTAACCGATCACATGGCTATCCAACTCACATTAGAACAAGAGCAGCGCATCCAGGCGATCGTTGCGACGGGAGCGTACCGTTCGACCGGCGAGGCGATTGAAGCTGCGGTGGCGGCAGTCGAGCTCTTCTGGGAGACCTTGAGGAGAGAAACCGGCCAGATGGCAGCCGACTCACGTGGTACATAAGTAACTTTCGTGCAGGTTGAGATTCTCCCGCGTGCGGAGGCCAACATCCTCCATCAGTTCCGCTACTATCTGGTAACTCAGGATGCGCCGTTAGACCAGCGTAGAGCGATTGAAGCTTTACCCCTACCTCGGCACGGTCTTCCAGGGCTCGATCACCGGATTGCGATCTTGGCTAGTGACCGGTTTTGATGCTATCCGCATCTACTATGTAGCGACTCCGGCCAGTGTTGCAGGGCAAGCAAAATGTGCGGCGCTATTGAAACGCGAGAAGCTTTCTTAGTCGCCAGGACGCTTTGACTCGCCCGAATTCAGGCGCGACTCTCGCCCTCTGATATAGAATCATTGGCCATGAATGGTCTTTTCGCTCTTTCTCTTCTAACGGCAGTGGCCGCTTTCGCACAGACGTCCTCCGGCTCGCTATCGGGCACCGTGCTCGACCCCTCCGGGGCAGTGATCCCCGGGGCGAAGATCCGCCTGCTGGGTACGGAGACCGGCGACCTGGTGCGCACACTGACGACCGATGGCACGGGCAGCTTCGCTGCGCCCTTACTACGGCCCAGCACTTACACGATCGAAGCGTCGGCGCAGGGATTCAGGACGCTGCGCCGCACGAGCATCGTCCTACGGGTGGACGATACTTTATCGCTGCGACTGACGCTCGATCCGGGCGCGACGACGGATTCCATCAACGTAGCGGCTTCGGCGGAACTGCTCGAAGAGCGCTCGAATGCGGTGGGGCAAGTAATCGACGAAAAGACGATGCAACAACTGCCATTAAATGGCCGTAATTATCTACAACTGGGGTCGCTCGCCGCCGGCGCGGTGCCCAGCCGGTCGCGCGACCGGACGATTTCGGCCTACGGGAACCGGGGCTTGCAGAACGCCTTCCTGCTGGATGGCGCGCGGAACCAGAGTTACTTGCGCGGCCTCGACAATCGCCAGCGCGATGCCATGCGTCCGCAGTTAGAGGCGATCGCCGAATTCAAGGTCCAGACGTCGAATTACTCGGCTGAGTACGGCGCTTCGGCGGGTTCGATCATTAATGTGGTGACTAAGTCGGGTTCGAACGAGATTCACGGTTCGGCCTTCGAGTTTCTGCGCAATAACAAGATGGATGCCCGCGACTTCTTTCTGCCGGCCACGGCGAAGCAGCCGCTGTATATTCAGCATCAATTTGGCGGTTCCCTGGGCGGTCCGTTCATTAAGAACCGTGCCTGGTGGCAGGGTGCGTTTCAGCGCACCCACATTAGTGAAGGCGAGACCACGATTTCCACCGTCCCCCTCGCTTTGGAGAAGGCCGGCATCTATGCGGTGCCCATTTACGACCCCGCCACCACGCGCGCCAACCCCGACGGCGCCGGGTCGATTCGCGACCTCTTTCCAGCGAATACTATTCCGGCTGCACGAATGGACCGCCTGGGAAAACCGCTGGTCGATCGCTACCCGGCTCCCAATTTACCCGGCGTGGCCCGTAACTATGTAAGTAACCCCTTGCAAGCTACGCGATCCAACAACGCTACCGGCCGGGCCGATCTGCGGGTGTCCGACAAGGACTCGGTCTTCCTTCGCTTCTCGCTCGACGACGGCCATTACCGGCGCTTACCCGCGCTTCCTTTGGGCGCGCAGACGGGGACGAACCGGGATACGCCGGCCCGGTCCTATGGCGTGGGTTACACGCGCATTCTGAGTCCGGCGGCGGTGAATGAAGTCCGTTTCGCTTATAACTTTGTCGCGGTGAATCAGGACGGCACGCAGCCGCTCGAGAATTTGATCCCCGGGTCGCTCGATCCGAAAGTCACTTCGGCCTTTCCCACTTTTGGGCTCGCCGGCTATGCGACCCTGGGCGATCAACCGGCGGGTTTTACCAACGTGCCGCTCTATAAGAGCTCAAAAGTCTGGAATTTCTCCGATAACTTGTCACTCGTGCGCCGGAAGCACACGATGAAAATGGGGGTGGACTTCCAGATTCTCGATATTCCGACCTTCGCCACACTGAACGGCCGCGGCAGCTTCGGTTTCACGGGCGTATTTACTCAGAATCCTCAGCGGCGGCCGGGCTCCGGCTCCGGCGTGGCTGACTTACTCCTGGGTCTGCCAAACTCCATCACCACCGGTACCCCCTCCGAAGCGAATGAGCGCGCAAATAACCTCTATTTCTACTTCCAGGACGATTGGACGGTGACGCCCACTTTGACCTTGAACGTGGGCATCCGCTACGAATTAACCCGGCCCTTCTGGGATAAGAACAACCGGCTGGCGAACCTGGTGCTCGACGCCGGCCATCCGCTTTACGGCCAGTATGTGCTGGCGGGCGACTCGCGGCTGCCGCGGTCGCTGATGGAGACGGACAAGAATAACATCGCGCCCCGGTTGGGTTTCGCTTGGCGGCCGCCGGTGAAGGGCATGGTGGTTCGTGGCGGAGCCGGGATCTTCTTTGCGCAGGACGAAGCGGTGGGAGTGAGTCAGCGCATTACCAATAACCCGCCTTTTGTCGGGTTCGGTGGTCTCGGCTTAGTGAGTGACCAGGTAAATATCTCCTCGACCATTCCGTTGAGTTCGCCGCTGCCGGCGCGTCCGGCGGCGGCGGATCCGAGTAACTTCAAGCTCGATCCGCGCAGCACGGTGCAATTACGCAGTTGGTCCAGCCGATTTACGCTGCCTTACGTGGCTCAATGGAACCTGAGTATCCAAAAGGAAATAACGAAGACCTTAGTGTGGGAAATCAACTATGTGGGCAACCGGGGCGTGAAGTTATTCGGCGGTTACGAAGGCAACCAACCCTTCCCCGGCACGGGTTCCGTGAACGACCGCCGACCGCTGGCCGCCTTGACCCGCGCCTCGCTGCTGCGCGTGGAGCCTTGGGTAAATGCGACCTATCACGGGATGTCCTCGCGCCTCGAAAAGCGCTTCGCCCAGGGGCTCAGCTTTCTCGCCGTGTACACCTTTGGCCGGGCGCTCGACACTCAATCGAACCTGGACCTATGCCAGGATTGCGTCGGCTCCAGCGGTTTCGGCTCGGTACCGGACACGCGTAACCGCCGTCTCAATTACGGCCTCGCCGATCATCACATTGCCCATCGCTTTGTCATGAGCGGCCTCTATGAGTTGCCCTTTGGGGCGCCCGGCTTGGCGGGACACTTAGTGCGCGGCTGGGGACTGAGCGGTATCTCGACGATGCAAACGGGCCAGCCGATCACGTTGACGCTGAACTTCGACAACGCCAACACCGGAACGACGAACTGGCCGAACCGGGTCGGCCGCGGCGTACCCGCCAACCAAAGCATCAACAACTGGATCGACACCGCCGCCTTCGCCTTTCCCGCCCCATTTACGTTTGGCAACGCCGGCCGCAATATCATGACCGGCCCGGGCTTCCTCTCGACAGACCTCTCGCTGCAGCGCAACTTCGCCTTGAAGCTAACCGACCGGTCTCGCCTCGAATTCCGCGCGGAGGCCTTCAACCTCTTCAATACCCCGCAGTTCGGCAACCCGAACGCGACTCTGGGCAACCCGGCTTTCGGCACCGTAGGCGGAACGGCCCGTTCGAACCGGCAAATGCAGCTGGGCCTGCGATTCCTCTTCTAAGCGTTGCCGGATGGGACGGAGAAGCGGCCGTAGATGAAGATGGTGTAGGTCTTCTCTTTGGCGCCTTTGTCCCGAGTTCGTCATCGCCCAGCGACCTGCCCCCCGAACTGCGTGCCAAGCTCGTCGTATGGCTCGCCAACATGCGCCTGCGCAACGCCAACCGCACCGGTGCCGGCACCACCTTGATTGCCGTCGAAGCCGTAGCCAAACTGATTGAGGTCGGCACAGGCAACAGGTCTCCAAATGTCCTATGGCCCCGCCAGTGGAGAGCGATGAATCCCGCAACGTCGGCGGTTTTAGAATTTATCTCGTGCGGCGGCTATGGAATTACTCCGACCCGGGGGGCGGGGCCGGAGGAGTGAAGGC
>JBBQQS010000454.1:0-4513 GCA_038215525.1 Bryobacterales bacterium | reverse complement strand
TCGCTCGTCCCCTAAGCGCCGCCGCCCAGGCTGCCGGAGTCTCCATCGGCGTGCTGGCTGAATTCGACGTCGGCTTGGGCCGCGTCGGCGTCGACGCGGGCGAGCCCCTCCTGGCGCTGGTGCAAGGCATCGAAGCTTTGCGCGGCTTAACCTTTGAGGGCCTCGCGTTCTACGCCGGCCAGATCAAGAAAATGGACGCCGAGGGCCACGCCGAACTGAAGCACGTGAGCGATCGGGTGGCCGGCGCGCTCGATCTGCTCACCCGCCATTCGATCGCCTGCCTCATCGTGAGCGCGGGATCGACGCCGACCTGGGACCATACCCACGAAATGTCCGGGGTGAACGAAATGCGCCCGGGCACCTACATCTTCAACGACCGCAACACTGTCGGCTCCGGCGCCTGCGGTTGGGAGGATTGCGCTGCCAGCGTCCTGGCTACAGTCGTCAGCACCGCCCGCCCGCACCAGATGATTCTGGACGGCGGCTCGAAGACGTTCTCCTCCGACCGTCTCGCCAACTCGAGCGAAGTCACCTTCGGCAAGATCCTCGAAGCTCCAGAAGCGAAGTTCCACAAGATGAATGAAGAGCACGGCTTCGTCGACCTGACGGGCGTCGACCGCTCGTTTGTGGTGGGCGAAAGAGTCCGCGTGATACCGAACCACGTCTGCGTCGCCGTCAACCTCCACGAGCGGGTTTATGGACTCCGGGGTGACCAGGTAGAGAGCATCTGGCAGGTCGCGGGCCGCGGCAAGCTCCAGTAATTATCTCGGGAGTAAACTCCGCGCGAGTCTTGCGCGCTGAGGCGCGGCCTGTTGCAGGGCGAGCCGCGCCGGCTCGTACTCTCCGGCAATCTTCTCGAGTCGATGGAAGCCGTTCTGCAATTCGCCGAGGTTCACTTGGGCCAGGCCCAACAGATATTGTGCGTTAAGACTATCCGGCTGCGAGCGCAAAGCGGCGCGGGCGGAGATGGCGGCTTGCCGGTAGTCCTGGCGGTGCACGGCGATAAAGGCGCGATTGGCGTGGGCGAGCGAACAATCGGGGTCGAGCCGCAGGGCTTGCTCAATGTCAGCGGCGGCAAAGTCCCAGGCCTTGGCCCGGGCATGCAGCGCCGAGCGATTTACCAGCGCTTCTAGCGACTCGGGGTCGGCCGCAATCGCTTCGTTGAGTGCGGCGAGCGCGCAGGCGTCGTCACTCTTGGCCCGGCACTTCCGGTAGCGCTGGACGGCCTTCTGGGCGGCCTTGGGCACGCGATGGGCCAGTCGATGGAGACTCACCGTGCCGCCCGCGGCGGCCGGCGCCCGGTCCACCAGATGGATCGGCAGTTCGGTGTCGGCCGATACCAAAGACACCGGCTCTTCCTTTAACACTTCGCCATGCTGATTCTTGACCGTCAAGAGGTAAACTCCGGCGGGAATGCCACGAAGGTCGAATTGGCCGCTGATCGCGGGCATGGCCGTATAGAGTTCCACTGACCCGCCGGTCTGCCGTAGTTCCAGCATGAGATCTTGTGGCCGGGCGGCCTCCACGCTCCCGTGTACATGAACGCGGGAAATCTGCGCCTCCACACTAAAACAGGTAAGCCAACTGAAAATGAACACAGGTATAGCTCGCAAAGAATCCTCCAGTAAAAAAGTGAATCAGCGGTAGGCAACTCGATCCTGGCCGAGGCGGATGAATCCGTCGTGACCAAAGGATCAAGGTTCGGAGAGTCCAGCGTGGACCCGGCTTTTTGGGGATACTAACGAGGTAAGAAAAAGGGCAGTCAAGGCCAGACAGGCGCATGGCCTGGACGACGGGCGAGGAAACTGAAGGGGAACTCTACGCGGCGGTCGTGGCTGCCGAAGCCAATTGCGGCTGGGACATGCAGGCGCGTAACAATCCGCCTAGGCGTTGCGATTCAAACGGTGCGGCCACATAGCCGAGGGCACCCGCTTCCTGGGCGTCAATCTGGCGGGATTCCTCCGGCAGCCGACTGACGACAATCACCGCCGGATGCGACTTCATCCGGTTCGTGACGTCCATTAGGCTGCGAAGTTCGTGGCCCACGGCGGAGCAGAAGATCAAATTGGCCTCGTCGATGCCATCGGGACAATCCGAATTACAGGACGAGATATGGAAGCCGCCTAACACGGCGACCAGCTCTTGTTCCAAGGCCGAATCCAGGCCGAACAGCAAAATAGACGGTTTTCCGTTGGTCATTCTAAATCCTCCAAACAGCTCGAGGACCCGGCATTCTTATTCAAGGCCGGGTGCAAAGACGACGGGGTGAAAACAGAGCGGGTTAAAATAAGATGGCCCGTTAACGGGGGAACACTCTGGAAAAGACTTTCCTGTGAGTGACGGGCGATCATCGGATGAAATTCCGCTAATCAAAGCTTAAACGACATTTCCTCCCGAAGCCAATCAATAATCGTAATGACTTTGATGATGGAGCATGCTTAGTACTTATGGCCCACCGCGTAAGGGGGGTAAGTGTTCACATTCGGGCGTCTCGTCCCAAAATCGAACACCCTCGTAAGCTGTTGTTGTTGCAAGAAAAAGGGCACCCTGTGGCCCCCAAAATGCTAATCTATCTCGGCATTCATGATTTCGTTACGCAACATCGAAAAGTACTTCCAGCACGGGCCCAATAAGTCGTTCGTGTTACGCCGTGTAAATTTAGAGATTCGCGATGGCGAGTTTCTCTCGATTATGGGTCCCTCGGGTGCCGGCAAGTCCACGCTGCTGCACCTGATCGGCATGCACGACACCGACTGGACCGGCGAATACGACCTGCTCGACCACGCCGTCCACCGTATGAACAAGCGCGACCGTAGTGAGCTTTACAAGCGTTACTTCGGCTTCGTCTTCCAAAGCTATCACCTGCTCGACAACCTCACCGTGTATGAGAACCTTGAGATTCCGCTCTCCTACCGGAACTACAAGCGCGCCGAGCGCGAAAGCATCGTGGCGGACGCGCTCGACCGGTTTCACATTGTCGGCAAGAAGGACCTCTACCCTAACCAACTCTCCGGCGGCCAGCAGCAACTCGTCGGAGTCGCCCGCGCCATGATCGCCAGCCCCAAGGTGATCCTGGCCGACGAACCTACGGGCAACCTGCATTCTAACCAAGGCCGCGAGGTGATGGAGTTGTTTCGCAAGCTGAACGACGAAGGCACTACGATCATCCAGGTGACGCATTCCGAGGCCAACGCCGCCTACGGCCACCGAGTGATCCAGATTGAAGATGGCTGGATTTCCAGCGAGACGAAGAACCGGTAACATGCGCTCCAACGATACTCCCCGCGTCCTGATCGCCGATGACCAGCCCGACGTTCTGATCGCCCTGAAGCTACTGCTGAAAGGCGAGGGCTACCAGATTGAACAAGCCGCCAGCCCGCAGCAGATCCTGAACGCGCTCGAAACGCGCGAGTACGACCTGGTCCTGATGGACTTGAACTATACGCGCGACACGACCTCTGGCCAGGAAGGGCTCGACCTGCTGAATAAGATCGCCACCATTGACCCGGCGATCCCCATCGTGGTGATGACCGCCTGGGGCAGCGTGGAACTCGCCGTTGAGGCCGTCCGCCGCGGGGCGCGGGACTTTATCCCCAAGCCCTGGGAGAATGCGCGGCTGCTGACCATTGTCAAAACGCAAGTAGACCTGGGCGCCGCGCTGCGCAAGGGCATGCGCCTGGAGGCAGAAAACAAACTGCTGCGTTTGGAAGGCGGACCGCTGATGATCGCCGGCGCGGCGGCGATGCAGCCGGTGCTGCAGATGATTTCGCGCATTGGCCCCTCGGATGCGAACGTGCTGATTACGGGCGAGCCGGGCACGGGCAAGGAGGTGGTGGCGCGCACGCTCTATGCGCAGTCGAGCCGGGGGCCGAAGCCGATGGTGACCGTGAATGCCGGCGGCCTCGCCGAAGGGGTTTTCGAGAGCGAACTCTTCGGCCACGTCCGCGGCGCTTACACTGACGCCAAGGCCGATCGCGTGGGCCGCTTTGAGCTCGCCGATGGGGGCACACTGTTTCTGGATGAAATCGCCAACGTGCCGATGCCGCTGCAAGCCAAGCTGTTGAGGGTGCTCGAAACCGGCGAGATGGAGAAGGTGGGCTCGTCGCGCACCGTCAAAGTGGACGTGCGGATCATCTCCGCCACCAATGCGGACTTGCACGTCGAGGTCGCTAACCTGCGCTTCCGCGAGGATCTGCTGTTCCGCCTGAACACCATCGAGATCCACCTGCCGCCCTTGCGCGAACGGCGCGAAGACATCCCGCCACTGGCCGCCCATTTCTTGAAGACGCACGCGCAGCGCTACCGTAAGCCGATCACCGGCTTCGATTCGCCGGCGCTCAATGCTTTGATGGAGAATCGCTGGCAGGGCAATGTTCGCGAACTGAACCACGTCATCGAGCGCGCGGTGCTGCTGGCGCAGGATACGCAGATTCGCTTGGCGGACCTCGCCCTGCGTACCGGCCCCGGCGTCGTGCCACGGCTCGAGGAGATGTCGCTTGAAGAGGTAGAATCG
>JBBQQS010000453.1:0-4537 GCA_038215525.1 Bryobacterales bacterium | reverse complement strand
GTGGTCTTTTTGCGGCTTTACGAATCGCTGGAGCAACTACGGACGCCCGAGATGTTCGAGCCGTGGCTCTACCGGCTGACGGTGAACGCTTCCTACGATTATCTGCGCCGAAAGCGCCGCCGGCCGGAATCGCGCATGGCGGACCTGTCGGAGGAGCAAGTGATTTTGGCCGACGCCAGCGCCTCGATGGACCGCGGTACGGAGGATGCCCGCAAAGCCGCCACGCGCGAACTTGTGGAATCGCTGCTCGCCTCGGTTTCCGAAGAGGACCGTATCTTGTTGACTTTAAAAGAGGTTGAGGGCTTGTCAATCCGCGAGCTCGAGAAAATCTACGACGCGAAGGAAAATGCCATCAAAGTTCGCCTGTTTCGGGCCCGGCAGCGGGTGCTAAAGGCCTATGAACGGCAAAAGGGCGGCTTGGCCGTTCCGGAAACAGAGTAACCTTGCTTCGGCAGGAGACGTTATCATATGGAGAGTACAGCTTGATGGACGAAGATCTAAAATCTCCCGAACTCGATCGACTTTTCGCCGCCTACCGGGCAGCGAGCCCAGATATGGATGGCGGCGCGGACTTTATGCCGGGCCTCTGGAGGCGGATCGACGCCCGGCGCGCCTTTACCCATCGCTTCCGTATGTGGACCCATGGCATGCTCACCGCCGCCCTGGCTTGCTGCCTGGCGATGGGCGCCTTCTTGTTCACTCAGAACGCTCCTTATACTGACTATTTGGAAGTGTTGGAGGCCGATAACCATGTCGATACCGAAGGCGGTGCCTTCCTGCCCGCCAGCTTCGACATGGCCAAGCCGATTCCTTCGAATTCCGAGCCCTGGATTGTAGTTGAGGACGAATAGCTTGAAACGCTCGAATTGGGTAATCGCCCTCTATGTGGTGCTGATCTTTGCTTCTGGCGTCGCGGCCGGTGCACTGGGCCAGCGGCTGATTGCGTCGAACGTCGTAAGCGCCGCCACTTCGCCGCGCACGCCTGAACAATGGCGCGCCAAATACATCGCCGAGATGAAGCAGCGCCTGTTACTCGACGACGCCCAGTTGACCAAAGTGAACGAGATTATGGACGTCACCCGTGCGCGCTACAACGAAGTTCGCGAACGCAACCGCCCGGAGATGAAGCGCATTCACGATGAGCAGATCGAGTCGATCCGCGGCGTACTCAGCGACACCCAAAAGAACGGCTACGGCCAGTTTCTTCTCGAAAAAGAAGCCGAAAAAAAAGCCCGCGCCTCAGAATCGCGCTAAGCGCAGAAACTCAATCGGCAGCTCGCTGCGGCCGTCCATCGCCAAATCCGCCAGCGCTTCGCCAATCACCGGCGCGAACTTAAAGCCATGCCCGGAAAATCCACAGCCGAATACGACTTGCGAATGTTGCGGATGGCGATCCACGATAAAGTCGGTGTCCGGCGTCATCGCATATAGGCAGCTTTCCGCCCACAATAACTTCGCCGCCGACCCCGGCAACAGCAACTCCATCGCCGCGCGAAACTCCTCGATTTGCTCCGCACTTACTTCGCGATTCACCGTGTCCGGATCGCACGCGGTCGACGCCCGGTGCAAGCCGAACTTCACGCCCGCGCCGGCGCGATAGGGCACACCGTAGTAATAGACTCCGGGGGACCAGTCAATCAGCCACAGCGGCGACCCGGCGAAGCGCGCAGGCTGGTCGGGCTCGCAATGCAGGTAATGGACGCGATGCGCCTCCATCGGAAGATGGAGGTCACCGAGCACTTTCGCGGCCCAGGGTCCAGCGGCGATGATCAGCCGATCGGCCGTGATACGCAATTCTTCGGTCTCGATGTAGACACCGTCGCCATCGGGGCCCCATTTCACAACGCGCTCGCCAAAGCGCAGGCGAGCGCCGCGCTGTTCGGCCTCCGCCAATTGGGCACTGACGCAGTCCTCGGGCTTCAGGATGCCGGCATTGGGCTCAAGCAGGCCCCAGACTTGGTCGCCCACGCGGAACTCCGGATACCTTTGGCGGATCTCGTGGGCCGGCAGAAGTTCATACGCCAGGCCATGCCGTTCGGCGCTCAGGCGCGCCCCGGCGACAATCGGCGAATCGAGCGCGCCCATCCACAGGCCGCCCGTGATCTCGAGCAACGCACGACCGCTGCGTGCCTCGAGATCGCGCCACTGGCCATAAGCGCGCTGCACCAGCGTCACATAGTCCGGCTTTTCGAAGTACGCCTCGCGAATGAAGCGGCTTTTGCCGTGCGAGGCACCCAAGTGGTGCCCGCGCGGATGAGCCTCAATGCCCAACACGCGGTAGCCGCGCCGGGTAAGATGGTCGGCGGCGGCGCTGCCCATCGCGCCGAGGCCCAAGACAATGCAATCAAAATTTGGCATTCGTGAGATAAACTAATAGTTTCGCAAACGCGGCCCGACTCTGATCGTGCCGCGTCCAAATAGACCAGTGAAGTACAACCCGAAAGTCCAAACCTTATGATCCGAGTGGAAGGCTTAACCAAGCGCTACGCCCAAAATTTGGCCGTAGATAACATTTCCTTCGCCGTCGAGCGCGGGCGCATCGTCGGTTTTCTTGGTCCCAATGGGGCCGGCAAAACCACCACCATGCGTGTCCTTACCTGCTTCATGCCCCCCACGGCAGGCAAGGCGAGCGTCGCCGGCTTCGATTGTGTCGAGAAACCCGAAGAGGTGAAAAAGCGCATCGGCTACCTGCCGGAAACGCCGCCCCTTTACCCGGATATGTCGGTGGACGAGTACCTCCGCTTCGTCGGCGCCCTGAAGGGCATTCCCTCCGCCGAACTCGCTAAACGCGTCGCCGAAGTGGAAGAGCGTTGCGCCGTGGCCGACGTCAAAAACCGGCTCATCAGCAAGCTTTCGAAAGGCTATCGCCAACGCGTGGGCCTCGCCCAAGCCATCATCCACAACCCCGACGTGCTCATCCTCGACGAACCCACCTCCGGGCTCGATCCGCGCCAGATCATGGAAACGCGCGACCTCATCAAAGGCCTCGCCGGCGACCACACCATCATCCTCAGCACGCATATTTTGCAGGAAGTGGAAGCCATGTGCGAGCAGGTGATCGTCATCGCCAAAGGTCAGTTACGCGCCATCGAAACGCTCGATGACCTGATCGCCCGCGGCGTCGGCGCCGTCGATGTCGAAATCGAGCCGCGCGAAGGCGAATTGAATTTCCCGTTGGTGAAGCAGGTACTCGAAAAAACTCCCGGCGTGGTCCGCGTAACGCAAACCGGCGAGGTGCGGCATAACCGGGTGCGCTTCGCGGTAGAAAGCACGTCCGGCCATGATGCCCGCGGCGACATCGCCCGCTCCGTGGTCGCCGCCAATCTCAACCTGAACGAGTTACGCTCCGGCCTCGAAAAGATTTATCTGGAATTAACCGGCTCGCAAACCGCGGCCATCACGCAAGAGGTGCCAGCATGAGAAATATCTTTACCATCTGTAACAAAGAAATCAAGAGTTACTTCTACTCTCCGGTGGGCTACTTACTGCTCACCATGTTCGCCCTCATCATCGGCTTCTTCTTCTGGAACGTAGTAGGTTACTTCGCCATCATGGGCGCGCGCCAGATGCAATCGGGCGGCAACATGAACGTGAATGAATTCGTCATTCGTCCCCTAATCCAGAACATGAGCGTCGTGGGCCTCTTTCTCATTCCGCTGATCACCATGCGCCTCTTCGCTGAAGAGAAACGCCAGGGCACCATCGAGTTACTGCTCACTTCACCCATCACCGACGCCGAAATGCTAATCGGCAAGTGGCTCTCCGCCGTCATCATGTACGGCGCGATGGTCGGGTTCGCGGCCATCAACTTCGTCTTCCTCTTCGCCTACAGCAACCCGGATTGGAAACCCATGTTAGTCGGCTTTCTCGGCCTGATGCTCCAGGCCGGCGCGTTACTCTCCATCGGGCTCTTCATCTCCACCACCACCAAAAACCAAATCATCGCTGGCGCTACCACTTTTGGCGTCGCCCTGCTGCTGTGGACCTTTGAGTGGGTCGCCGGCTACGAAACCGCCACCTGGGCCAAGGTAATGTCGTATCTCTCGGTGATGTCCCACTTCGAGTCCTTCACCCGCGGGGTGATCGACACCAAGGACGTCATTTACTATGTGTCGCTGACGTTCCTCGGTCTCTTTCTCACCGCCCGGTCACTTGAATCTTTACGGTGGAGATCCTAACCATGGCTTCGAATTTCATGCAAAAACGGCAAACCAAGTTCGTAGCCTACACATCGGCTTATGTCCTGGTAGTGTTGGCCATCCTCGCCGCCATCAACTGGCTCGGGACGCGCCACAGTAAGTCCTTCGATTTAACAGCCAACAAACGCTACAGTCTCTCCGAGCAAACCGAGAAAATCGTCAAGAACCTGAAGCAGGAAGTGAAAATCAGCTTCTGGGACGCCCCCGACCAATTCCGCGGTGCCCGTGACTTACTCGACCGCTACGGCGCGCTCTCCGACAAGCTCACCGTCGAATACGTCGACGGCAATAAGATGGCCCGTCTGGCCCGCGAGAAGAACATCAAGCAACCCGGCACT
>JBBQQS010000452.1:0-4549 GCA_038215525.1 Bryobacterales bacterium | reverse complement strand
GGCGAGGCTTTGGCCATCGGCGCCGACGGTGGTTTCGAGCGGCTCACCGTTGATCTTAATGCGGCTGCCGGGTCCGAGATTGGCACCGACGATGCTCATGGCGGAGTTCTGGTTGGGTTGGAAATTGAAGTCGGCGCCGGCCAGCACTTTGTCGGGCATCAGGCGATCGATGCGGATGGGCGAGCCTTTTTGTGTGGAACGCTCCTCCTTGCTGACGCAAGCGCTCAGGAACAGGGCCAGCAGGACGGGGGCCAGGGTAACTAGTTTCATCATGGTTAGTGTCTCACTGAAATCAATAAAGTTTGAAGATGCGGAAGCGGCCTTCGCGGAAGATGAGCTCGGCGTCGCCGGTGGGTGCGTCTTCTCGGACGAAGCCGGACTGGAGAAAGTCATTCTGGTAGAGCGTGCCGCCGCGGCGGGTTTTATCCTGGTCGACGACGATATAACGGAAGCCGGCGTTGCGCAAGCGGTCCACCATTTGCTGAGTGGTCGTCGTATCCTGGCCCAGCCAGCCGAAGCTGTAGAGTCCGAACCAGTCGCCGTAGCTCATGGCGCGGATGTGAAAGCGATTGTCCTCGGCGAACCACAGGTAGACGCGCTCCTTGGGTTGGGCAATGCGATTCAATACGCGGACCATGCGGTAGAAGGGCAAGGTGGTGACGCGGACGACGGTCTCCTGTTGGTAAGTGACCGGCGGCAGCACGCCATGGAGCAGCACGCGGCTGGGCGTGAGTGCGGCGAATAACGCGACAAGGGCCAGGGGGAGGATCGCGCACCAGTGCGGCCGACGCCAGCCGAGGGCGGCCAAGGCAGAGATGAGCAGCAGCGCCATCACGGGCAACAGGCTCGCCAGGTAACGCATCACTTGGCCGGTGAGGAACCAAAAGCTGAAGTAGACCAGGAACCCGCCCACGAGAAAGACGACGCCAGGCGAAACCTGCCCGCGGACATGCCACACGGCGGCCACGCCAGCGAGGATCAGCAGCAGGAGCGGAACACCGAAGATGTAGGGGTCCGCGAAGATGTAGGAGGACTCAGTGATCATGCGCCAAGGCAGGGCGAGCAAGGCGACCGGATCGTGCCCGAAGCCATAGCGGACACTGGCTTCGAAGAGGGCCTTCGATTCGGTACCACCAGAGAAGAACGGATACGCGGGGCTGCCGGTGTAGTACATTGACCGCAGCCACCAGCCGAGGCCAGGAATGGTGATGCCCACGCCGATCGCCACCGCGGCGCCAATGAGTAAGCGAGGCGGCCAATAGCGGCTGACCCAGGCGACGGCAAACCAAGTCACCACAAAGCCCGCCACGGTGACCATGCCTTGCAGCTTGCTGGCAGCGGCGAAGCCCAGCATTACGCCGGCCAAGGCGCACCAGATCCAATGCGGTTGGCGTAAGGCGCGGAGCAAAAGGACGAGCCCGAGTGTGAGGTAAGTGGCAAGGCCAAGGTCGGCCATTTCGACCTTAGCGGTCCAGCAGAAGACGGGCGAAGCGAGCACCAGCAGCCACGCTACGGGCGCGAGGCGAGCGGCACCCAGCAGTCGCGCGCCGCCGAACAGGGTGCCCGCGAGGATGGCGAGGTACTCCCAGTTGACGAGCTTCAGTTGCGTCTCGTCGCCGGTGATGAGCCAATGGCGCAGGTAGACGAGGACGGTTTGCTGAGGCTGCGCGTTGAAGCGAATGCCGGCGTGATAGGCGAGCGAGTGGTGCTCGGCGTACCAGCGGCCGGCGGCCAGATGGTAGAGCATGGAGTCGCCTTCCATGACGGGCATGAGGAGGTCGAGTTGCTGGAGCAGGAGAGCGGGCAGGAAGAGGGCGAGCAGGAACAGAGTGATGGCGCGGGGCCTGGGCCAGCGAAACGAAGGGCGATCCGGCCAGAGGACGACGGAGCCGGCCAGTCCGCTGGCGATCAGGGTGCCGGTGACCCACGCGGGCGTAAGGAGGTGCGCGAGACCGAGGACAAAGACCAGCAGTCCGCCAATGCCGTTGCCCAAAGCGAGGCTGAGGGCGAAGCGCAGCGAACGGGGCATGCGCAGCGGATAGCGGCTATCGAGCAGACGGAGGATGGCGGCGCCGAGGAGATAGTCGGCGAGGAGGATCAGCAGGGTGACAAGAAGGGCCTGGGTGCTCCAGCGGAGAAGCAGCCAAGGGTCAAAGTCCGGCGATTGGAGGGTGCGGGTGAGTTGGAGGAAGGTGCGTGGCCACCAGGTAGGCAGCTCATCGGCGAAGCGCATTAGCGGTTCGCGCCCGCCCCTTGGCCACGGGCCGATAGCGGCGACGGCTCAACCGCAGTCGCCGTCTCGAGGGGGCCGAAGCGGTAGCGAACCAGGGTAAAGAGGGCGTGGAAGCCGTCTTGCCAACGGATCTTCTTGCCTTCAAGGATGCCGCGCGGGTTGTAGCTAATAGGCACTTCGTGGATGCGGTGGCCGGCGCGGAGCATCTTGGCGGTCACCTCCGGGCAAAACTCAAAGCGCATCGACCGCAAGCGGACGCTGCGGATGGCTTCGGTGCGGAAAGCTTTGTAAGCCGTGGCTTCGTCGGTGATCCGGGCGCCATAGAGCAGATTGGCGGTGAGAGTGAGCAGGCGATTGGCGATCCAATTGGCGAGCTTCATGCCTTCGAACTTGCCCAGGAAGCGGGAGCCATAGACGACGGTGGCTTCGCCTTCGACGAGCGGCGTGAGGACCTTGACGTAATCCTGCGGGTCATACTCGAGGTCGCCGTCCTGCACGAGGATGATGTCGCCGGTGGCTTTGGCGATGCCGATGCGGGTGGCGGCGCCTTTGCCGAAGTTGACGACCGAGTGGTGCACCAGCACGAGGTCACGGTATTGGGCCAGGATCTGCGAGGTGCCGTCAGTGGAGCCGTCGTCGACGACGATGATCTCTTTCTCGCAGCCGGCGGGCAAGGGCGCGGCGATGACGCGGGCGAGAACCTCGTCGAGGATGTTCACCTCGTTGTAGACCGGGATGATGATGGAGACGCGCATCAGGGCTTCTCAAGCACCGCAAAGAGCGATTGGCCGAAGGGCGGGCGCACCCAGCCTTCGAGGCGCGACATCACGGGCACCACGTAGTTGTCGAAGGTGGCGATCTGCCCTTCGCTCTGTTGCTGGCGCTGCATTTTCGAATTGAGCCACCAGCCGAAGAAGCCGATGGTGTTCATGTAATGGAGCAAGCGGGGCTTCAGGCCGGCGCGGGCGGCCGTTTCGATGAGGCCGGCGCGGGTGTAGCGACGGTAATGGCCGAGGTGATGGTCGATGGGGCCGTAGAGGGCCATGAAGGCGGGGATCATCAGCACGACGCGTCCGCCGGAGGGGAGTACTTGCTGCATGCGTTCGAGCACGGTCTGGTCCTGCTCGATGTGCTCAAGGACGTTGAGGCAAACGATGGAGTCGATGCGTTCGGCGCGGAGATCGAGGAAGGCGGGATCGAGGGCATCGAGGACCTGAGAGCGGACTTGCGGTTGATGGGCGAAGCGGCGCTGGTGGTGGGCGATGCAATTCGGGTCAATATCGATGCCGAAGACGAGTTCGCGGTCGAGCAGGCGTTCGGTGAAGTTGCCCAGGCCGCAGCCGACTTCGAGGACGCGGCGGCCCAGTTGGGCCTGCGAGAGGTCCGATTGCCAGGCGAAGTAGCGCTTGGCTTGGGACATGCGCTGCTGGTCGGCGACCGTGTAGTCGGAGGAGACCGAAATGTTGCCTGAAATCGCCACAGTAAGAGATTAGCTTGCTAATCTTTTATGATACTCGCCGGGGACGGCAAGTTCACCCGTTCTTCATGAGTTCTTCTCCATCGTCGCGTGCTGTATGGGCTAGTTTTCTGGCACCCGCCCTCTTATTGGCCTTGGTGTACTGGCCGATATGGGACGTCTGGTTCCGGGCGGACGATTTTGCTTGGCTGGGGCTGCGATTGCCGGTGCACGATGGCGCCTCGTTCTTCCGGGCGATGTTTCAGCCGATGGCGCAAGGCACCGTGAGGTTCTTGAGCGAACGGGCCTTTTTCCTACTCTTTTCGACGGTTTTCGGGAACGACCCGGTGCCCATGCGGGTGTTCATCTTCGGGCTGCAATTGGCCAGCATCGGTTTGCTGGGGCGATTGAGCTTTCGCCTGAGCGGTTCGCTGGTGACGGCGGCCTTGGTGCCCTGCCTATGGCTGATCAACCCGGGCACCGTGGTGAGCATGACTTGGCTTTCCACCTGGAATCAGTTGCTGGTCGTATTTTTCCTATTGGCGGCGCTGGTGAGCTTCATCGAGCGGCGGCCATGGCTGTGCTGGACAGCCTATTTGCTCGGCTTTGGCGCGCTCGAAGTGAACATCGTCTTCCCCGCCCTGCTGGTGGCTTACGTCTGGCTTGGGGAGCGTGACCGGCTGCGGGAGGTGTGGCCGTTCTTTGCTCCGGCGCTGATCTTTGTGGGACTGCATCTCTTGGCGATCCCCAAGAATCCACAGGACCCCACCTATCAGCTATTCGTTGACCTCGACCTGCCACGGCGGCTGTCGCGCTATTGGAAGTGGGGGCTGGGCTTTTGGCGCTACGTCACCCTCGTT
>JBBQQS010000451.1:0-4559 GCA_038215525.1 Bryobacterales bacterium | reverse complement strand
ATGGGCTGGATCATCACCGGCGCGGGCCATCACAACAAGACTGAGCAACTCGGCCGCATGGCTCCCGACCTTTACGCTGACCGGTTTTATCGTTGGCTGAACACCTGGCACTGGCTGCCGCTGGCCGTGGTCGGCGTATCTTTGGGCATCTGGGGCTACAGCTACGGTGGCTGGCACAGCGCGATGGCGATGGTGACTTGGGCAACCTTCCTGCGCGTGACGATTGGGCTGCATTCCACGTGGCTCGTCAACTCCGCCACTCATATGTGGGGATCGAAGCGCTTTAAGACGACTGACGATTCGCGTAACAACTGGTGGGTGGCGATGCTCACCTTCGGCGAAGGCTGGCACAACAATCACCATGCGCACCCGGCTTCGGCCCGGCACGGCTTGGCTTGGTACGAACTGGACATTACCTGGCTGCAGATCCGCTTGCTGCAGGCTTTGGGCGTCGCAAAGATGGTGAAGGTCGCCAAGACCGATTCGCGGCTTCTCGAAGAGCGCGAAGCTGCGTAGTTTGACTGTCGATGTTTTTCTTGAGCGCGGGCCTGAGTGCCCGCGCTTTTCGCGTTTAGGGGGCTGGGCAGACGTTGGGCGAGGGTTGCGCCCGCGAGCCGTCGGTGCCGATGCCTTTGAGCATCTCTTCGAAGGTGCGCAGAGGGACGAAGTTGCCGGCGGCGCCGACGGCGGAGACGAGGGCGGTGCGGTCGGTGGCGCTGCGGGGGAAAGCGGGGGAGGCTTCGGCTTCGTTATGCCCGATGGGGACGCAGAGATCGGGATGGTCGAAGGGGGCGCGCTCGAAGCGGACGCGGTTATCGGTGAGGGCTTTTAGGAAGGCGACCAGAGAGGCCTTCTGGGCGGGGGTGGCGTTGAAGGGGCGGATGTCGCCGTTAGCGAAGTCGCCGCCGCGGGCGTAGAAGTCGACGACTTGTTCGAGCGTGGCTTGGCCGCCGGTGTGGAAATAGGGGCCGGTGAGCTCGATGTTGCGCAGGCCGATGGACTTAAAGTTGCCATTGCCGGAGCCAGAGTCTTCGGCAATCGGCCGGACGCCAGTGCGTTGGAAGGCGCGGTTGCCGCCGCGGCCGCCGCCGCCGAGTCCGCTGAAGCTGGCGGCGGAGAACTCAGCGCCATTGTGGCAGGTGGTGCAACGGCCGGTGGTTTGGAAGAAGCGCATGCCGTCCTGTTCCTGTTGAGTAAGTGCTCTGGTGTCTCCGTCCATAAAACGATCGAACGGAGAATCGTTCGAGACTAAAGTGGATTCGTAGCCATATAGGGCGAGCCCCCAAATAAGCGAGAAGTTATACTCGGCTTGCGTAAATTCATTGGTATTGGTGGGCGGGCCGAAGCGGCCTTCGAGCGGTTTCCCGGTAAGATCGACTAACTGGGTAGATTCCCACAAACGAGGCTCGAAGGCTTTTTGGATTAGTGACCAGTAAGTGGTTTCGTCACTAAGACCGGGGGCATCGCGGCGGGCGAGCGAGCCCAGTACGCTATCGTCGATCGCGACGCGCTGTAAGCCGAGTGGGCGCAGGCTGAGTAACTTCTTGCCTAACTTCGGCCACGTGCGGCCTTCGTAGGACATTTCGAGATGATCCATCGCCGGACCGACGGCTTGTGAGGCTAAGCTGGCATTATCGAGCGAGATCGCTTCGCGGGTGAAGTTGCTATTGGCCCAGACGAGTACGCCGGGAGCGTCATTGTTGGTTCCGAAGGGCGTGAAGCCATTGAAGAGGCGGGTGGCGCGGCCATCCCAGAAGTTGCGCACGGAGAAGACGGCGTTGATGACCGAAGGCGAGTTGCGGGCGGTAACGCGGCGGACTTGGAGGGCGCCGAGCATAAACTCCGGCCGGTCCAGCAGGTCAGCGCCGCGTTCGGCGGCTTGGCCGGGGACGATATCCTCGAACGAACGCCGGAAGCCGCCGGCGGATCCGATGCGCATGCTGCTATCCCACAACACGATCGAGTTGCGGCTATTCGGATCACTGAAGGAGCGCAGCGGGAAGTCGACGGTGGCGAGCGCGCGGTTGACGAGGAAGGCGTTGATGGGGTCAGAGATTTGGTTCTGCGGGCGCAGGTCGGCACCGGCGTGGAAGTGGCAGGTGGCGCAGGCGGTGCGGCCGTCGCTGCCGGCTTGCATGTCCCAGAAGAAGGCCTTGCCGAGGGCGGTGAGCGCTTGGCGGTCGCGCACCAAGCCTGTCAGCGCGGGCGTGGGCGTGGGGACTGTTTTGAGGGACCGTAAGTTTTGCGCCTCGGCGGCGGCCGTTAGCAGCAGGAGGAATATGGTTGGTTTCATTGGTGGATCACCCCGATCATGACCTGCACGAACCCTGGGGCGCACGCGAAAGTTTTGGCAAAACTGGAGATTGGTGACGAATTTGGCGAGTTGCAAAATTCTCTTTACATTGGGGTTAAAGAGGACCTAGCCCCACCATTTTTCTCCTTCGGCCAGATGAGCCTTGGCCACGTCCGGATTCAGCGTTAGTCCCAAACCCGGGCGCGAGTGGACTTGGATATGGCCGTTTTGAATATAGGGCCCATCGAGGACGAGTAACTGGTCCATCCAGCCGCCTTTGCCGGTGACGGTTTCTGTAACTAAGTAATCGCGAATGGAGGCGGCCCACTGGGCATTCGAGTAAGTATGCACTTGGCTTGCGGTGTTATGGGTCGACATGGGTATGCCGAATAAGTCGGCCATGTCGGCGATGCGTTTGGTTTCGAGAAAGCCGCCGGAGTTGCGCAGGTCGGGATTGACGATGTCGCAGCCCTGGTTCAGGAGGAAGTCCTTGAAGCCTTGGCGGCGGGAGAGATTTTCGCCCATGCAGATGGGGACGGTGGAACTGGCGGCGAGGCGCTTCCAGGAATCCGAATAATCGACGGGCAGGGGATCTTCGAGCCACAAGGGCTTGATGGGCGCGACGGCTTCGGCGATTTGGATGGCGGTGCGGAGGCCGTACTCCCAGTGGCAGTGGACCATGATGTCCTGGTCCCACCCGATGGCCTCGCGGACGTTTTCGAAGCCCTGGCGCACGTGGATCAGCTCTTTGGTGGTCAGCACGCGATTCGACGGATCGTGCCCTTTCTCGTGCGGGAAGCCGAATTTGTGGCCGGTGAAGCCGGCGGGGTCGGCTTTCACCTTCTGCGCCCATTCGCGGCATCCGGCTTTGTCGAGCATGTCCTTGGGGGCGGAGTGATCATAGACGCGCACCTGCTCGCGGAAGCGGCCGCCGAGGAGTGTCGAAGTGGGGACGACAAGCGCTTTGCCGGCGAGGTCCCAGAGGGCCATTTCGATGCCGCTGGCGGCGCGGGGGAAGTTGTGGGCGGAGCCGTCGGTCCGGGTGCCGCTGAGGCTCTTGGTGCCCTCGCCGAGCGTGGTGTAGATTTTGTCGATCTCGAGCGGGTCCTTACCGACGAGCCAACTTTTGAGCGAATGAATCTGCTCGCGCACGCCGTAGCCGGGCGTGCCGTAGGCTTCGCCGATACCGAATGTGCCGTCGTCGGCGATCACCTTTACGAGGAGGTAGGTACGGTCGCCTTGGAGGGTCATCGTCTGCAGGTCGCGAATCTTGAGTTGGCCTTTGTCGGCGGCGGCGAGTTGGTGATAAGCCACAAGCCAGGGGGCGGTGCTCAGGAATTGACGGCGGGAAATCGGCATGGCCGGTATTATTTCACGCTACGGGAGCGGCTGGGAAGTTAACTTTGAGAATATGTTCTCATGAGGTTCGTAAGTAACGCTGGGTCAGTGGGTTACAACATGCTCCGAGTATGAATTTTCCTTCGTTTCTGGCGGTGGCGCGGCGGCGGGTAGGAAAATCGCGGAACTAGCGTTCTGGCGTGGGCGGATATTGGTGAGATCGTATTCTCAAGAAGTTCGTAAGTGAGGCTCGGTCTATGGGTTACAACATACTCCGAGTCTGGTTGGAAGAGTGCAGCGAGCGGGAGAGGTGAATTTCGCCTTGGAAATAATCCTTGAGAGGTTATTCTCAAGAGGATCGTAAGTTAGCCTGGATCAACGGGTTACAACATGCTCCGAGTAGGGTTTGAAGAGCGCGTAGTAGCTGGGGAAGAGGATTTCGCTTTTGCTTTCGGGCCAGAGCGTCGAGTCGATCCAGGGGCGGTTCTCTTTCGAGGTCGCGCCGCGGCGGATTGCGTAGGCGACGTTGGTCTCGGTGAGTATGTAGTCGAGGTTAAATTTGTCTGAGGCGTGAAGGGTGAAGCCGGTGGTTCGGCGGCGAGAATCGCGGAGTCCAGATGCCGGGCTTCGTTCGGGGCCCACGGGTAGCGATCGACAAAGCGCGCCAGCCAATCGCTGCCGCGGCGGGGGCGAGCAGCCGATGAGGCTCCGGGAAGAAACGGCTCAGAGGTCACCGCTTGAATCAGGCAGGGGCATCTCACCCCGCGCCCTGGCCGCCATCGCCTCCGAACGCATCGGCGTCGCGAACCTGCGGCTTCCATGGTGGCGATCGCCAATCAGGTCGACCCGCAAGCACGCTTCCTGGTGGGTCCGGCCGAGGCGATTCCCCGGAACCACAGCCGACGTCGGTGGCGCGGCGAATCGGGGT
>JBBQQS010000450.1:0-4560 GCA_038215525.1 Bryobacterales bacterium | reverse complement strand
GGCCCACATCAACTTGTCCGTGGGACGGTCCTCCTGGGACCCGGCGAGGATGGCACTTACCAAGATGGCCAAGGCTACGAAACCCAGTACCCAAATCAACAGGCGGGCTAGCTTCGTGGCCCAGCGGTAGCGGAAAGCCATCCCCATGCTGGTGAGTAACGCGAGTAGCGTGCTAACGAAGCAACCCATCAGCGCGGTAGCCTCGAGCAGGTTATCGCCACGAATGAAGTTCTGGTCCTGCATAGTGGCGGGGACCAACAGCAGCACGAAAAGCGAGGAGAACACCAGTGCCCCACCCAGCAGCATGGCCGCTGCCCGCAAATGAGGGGATAGGGGCATCAGCCAGCGGCGGGTTCAAGCTCCACCGACATAGAGCCTTTACTCTTGGGCATGCGCCAATCGGCACCGTAACCGTGCACTTGTTGGCGGGCGAATTCCGCGGGCTCCAGTTCACACGTAAGAACCACCGTGCGTCCGGTAGCGTCCACTTCGACGGCGTGGTTAAAAGCCGAAGAAGCAGACAACAGAAAAAGCTTCTGTAACATCTCAATCACGTAGTCGTAAGTATGATCGTCGTCATCTAGTAGTACTACGTTAAATAGCTGAGCGTGCTCTCCGCCAGTTTGGCCGGACTCATCAATTTCGATATCGGGAGATACAATCGTGGGGGACATGCGAAAGGAATAAACCCTCAAAAATAACGCGGCCAAGGTTAAGCCGTGGCAAACCTCATTGTACTCGCACTTCCGCAAAAGTCTAAGCCTTTGGCCTCACTTTTTTGGGTCAAGCCTTCATCAATTCCTCAATACCGGTCTCTTTTTGTAGCCGTTGCATCCCACGAATCCAACGGTCGTAGTCAGCGCCCTTCCGTCTGAAGTATTCCGCCACATCGGAATGGGGCAAGATGAGAAATTTCTCATTCGCTAAGCCTTCGATCACCGCTTCGGCGACGAAGGACGGCTCGAGGGCGGTCTCGACCAGGAAGTTCATCGAACCGCGGCTGGCCTCTTCGAGCAATGCGGTGCGCACGCCTTGCGGACAAAGCGCAAACACCTTCAACCCGCGCGAGCCAAAGGTGATCGCGAGCCACTCGGCAAAGCTCATCGCGGCATGCTTCGAGACGGCATAGGGCGCCGAGCCGATCTGCGTTAACAGGCCGGCGGCGGACACGGTTTGTAACATGGCGCCGCCGCCGTTACGTAACATACGGGGGACCAGGTGACGGGCGAGCCAGACATGCGACATGAAGTTGATGCGCATAATCCGGTCCCATTGGTCGTCGCTCACTTCGAGCCCGCCTTCCATGCCGATGCCGGCGTTTGAGCAGAAGAGCCCGATGGGTCCGTAGGCATATTCGACAGTGTCGAGGACGTTGACGAGGTCGGCTTCGGAGGCGACGTCGCAGCCGATGGCCAGGCCGCCGAAGCCGCTGGCAACTTGCTGGGCGGCGGCCAGGTCGAGGTCGGCGACGACGACGGCTTTGGCTCCTTCGGCGGCGAAGCGTTCGGCCAGGGCGCGGCCGATGCCATGGGCTCCACCGGTAACGACACACACTTGATCTTTGACAGTCATCGCCCCTGATTGTACCCGTTACACTAACAGCTATGCGTTGCTACCAAGTGGAAAGCTTCGGCCTGGATCACCTGCGGATGGCGGAGCGGCCCGACGCCGCGCCGGGGCCGGGCCAGGCGCTGGTCGAGATCAAGGCGGTGTCGCTCAACTATCGCGACCTGATGACGGTGCAGGGACTGTATAACCCCAAGCAGAAGCTACCTTTGATTCCCTGCTCCGACGGTGCCGGCGTGGTGACGGCGGTGGGCGAAGGCGTCACGCGGGTGAAGCCCGGCGATCGGGTGATGGGGATCTTTTCGCAGAGTTGGATCGCGGGGCCCGTGAACCGCGAGCGCTCGGCGGGGACCTTAGGCGGTCCGCTGGATGGCACCCTGGCGGAGCAGCGGCTCTTCGCGGCGGAAGGGCTGGTGCATACGCCGGCGTATCTGACCGAAGTGGAAGCCGCCACTTTGCCTTGCACCGCCGTAACGGCGTGGCACGCTTTGGTAGAGCGCGGCGGACTTGCGGCCGGCGAGACGGTGTTGATCCAAGGGACGGGCGGCCTGTCGATCGCGGCCTTGCAGATCGCGCGGCTGATGGGGGCGCGCGTGATCGTCACCTCGTCGAGCGATGAGAAGCTTGAGCGCGCCGTGGCCCTGGGCGCCGCGGCAGGCATCAACTACAAGACGACGCCCGGTTGGGATAAGTCTGTGCGCGAACTGACCGGCGGCCTGGGGGTCGACCATGTCGTCGAAGTGGGCGGCGCCGACACGCTCAGCACGAGCATGCGCGCCGTCCGGATGGGTGGCCACATCGCCGTCATCGGGGTGCTGGGCGGAGCCAGTTCCACCGAGATCAGCGTGGTGCCGGTGCTGATGCAGAACCTGCGCTTGAACGGCGTCTTTGTGGGCAATCGGGACATGTTCGAGGCCGTGTTGAAGGCCTTTACGCTGGCTACCGTGCGGCCGGTGGTGGACCGGGTGTTTGGCTTCAGCGAAGTGCGCCAAGCCTTCGATCATCTGGCCAGCGGCAAGCACTTCGGCAAGATTGTGATCGAGACAGGAGTTTAGAGACAGATGCGTCGAAACATCACGGGCTGGCATAGCGATCGGCTCTTCCGCCACATGCCGCTGGTCGCCTACGGCCATTACGGACCGCCGGTGCTGATGCTACCCACCGCGGCGGCCGATTTCCTCGAGTACGAGCGCTTTAACCTGATCGAGTCCGTGCGCTGGTTTGTCGACCAAGGCAAGGTGAAGCTCTACTCGGTAGACAGCGTGAACAAACTCGCGCTGCTGAACGACCACGCGTCGCCCTATGAGAAGCTCGAATGGCTCAAGCGTTACGACGGCTATTTGACTGAAGAAGTACTGCCCTTCATCCGCAACGATTGCGGTGGTCAGCAGCCGATAATCATGGGCATCAGCCTGGGCGCGTCACTAGCGGCGAATACGTTCTTCAAACATCCTGACCTGTTCACCGGCGCGATGCTGATCAGCGGCAGCTACGACCTGCGGGGCTTCTTTCCGGGCTTCTACAGCCAGGACCTCTACTACAACAACCCGGTCGACTTTGTGGGCGGGCTGCACGAAGGTTATCAGCTCGACGTGCTGCGGCACCACGGCAAGCGCATCATGATCTTCACCGGTCAAGGCGAGTTCGAAGCGCCGGGCCGGGCGCGGCAACTCTCGGAGATCCTGTCGTCCAAAGGCATTCCGCATGAGCTCGACGTGTGGGGCCACGAAGTGTCGCACGATTGGCCTTGGTGGCGGAAGCTGCTGCCGGAGTACTTCGGACGCCTGTACAGCTAATTGCATTTCCCCTAGCTTGACCTTCTACCTGTTCTGAGCTATATGTAGAAGTCGGAGGCGTCGGTTGCCATCCTCAAAATCTGACCTGCCGCAAGGCACGCTTGACCTACTGATTCTGCAAATCGTCGGTTGGGGCCCCATCCACGGCTATGGCATCGCGCAACGCATTCAACAGCAGTCGCGTGACGTCGTGCAAGTGCCGCAGGGGTCACTTTACCCGGCGCTCCATCGGCTCGAAGAGCGAGGTTATCTTTCGGCCGAGTGGAAGGACACGGATACCGGCCGCGAGGCCAAGTTCTACCAACTCACCGCGAGCGGCCGGGTACAACTGCGGTCCGAAGCGAAGAGCTGGTTCCGGTTGGCGGAGGCGATGCGGCTAATTCTTCAAACCACGGAGGGCGAGTGAGATGCGGTGGCGGCAACGGAAGGAGCGGGAACGGCAGTTGGACGCGGAATTGCGCTTTCACTGGGAGGAGCAAGTGGCGGAGTATATCCGGCAAGGGCTCAGCGAGGTGGATGCCCAGCGGCGTGCACGGCTCGAGTTGGGCAGCATGACCCAGGTTCGCGAAGAGTACCGGGACGCCCGGGGAACCAGGGTCTGGGAAGACTTGGGGCAGGACTTGCGCTATGCCGCACGCGGCTTCGTCCATACCCCGCGCTTCGCGCTTTCGGCAATCGCGGCACTGGCGCTAGCGGTGGGCGTGGCCACGGCGGTCTTCAGCGTAGTCGACCAAAGCCTCTTTCGCGCCCTGCCCTATACCCAGGACAATCGTCTGGTATCGCTGGGCATCGTGGCGCCCGTCATCAGCAGCCAGGATTGGCTCTTCGCCGTGACTTACCAGGAATGGCAAAAGACGCAGACCGCCTTCGCTGCGCTGACGGCTTGGAAAGGCGTCGGCGACTGCGATCGCCAGGATAACGAGCCCGAGCGCCTCACTTGCGCCCAAGTGGAAGCCGGATTTCTCTCGACTTTGGGGGTGCAACCCTGGCGCGGGCGCAACTTTTACGCTGGCGAAGAGGGAGTCGGCCTGATTTCCTATGGCTACTGGCAATCGCGGTTCGGTGAAGCGCCAACCGTTTTGGGCCAACGGCTCCGGTTGGATGGCGCCAACGTCACCATCGTTGGCGTGCTGCCGCGCGACTTCGAAACCCCGACGCTGGCCCCGGCCGACGTTTTGCTGCCCTTAAATCTCAAGGT
>JBBQQS010000449.1:0-4579 GCA_038215525.1 Bryobacterales bacterium | reverse complement strand
TTGTTCGATCGTGAATTGGTCGAACGGCATGTTCTTACTGAAGGCATCGATGACCCAATCGCGCCAGCGCCACATGTCGCGGGGGCCATCGCTCTGGTAGCCGTTGGTGTCGGCGTAACGAGCGGCTTCAAGCCAACGGATGGCCATGCGTTCGGCATAGCGCGGACTCGCGAGGAGCCGATCGACGGCTTTCTCGTAGGCCGTTGGGGTTTGGTCGGCGAGGAAGGCTTCCATCTCGCCGGGAGTGGGGGGCAGGCCGGTGAGGTCCAGGGTGACGCGGCGGAGCAGGGTACGGGCGTCGGCGGGCGGGGCGGGCTTGAGGCCTTCTTTCGCGAGCCGGCTGCCGATGAAATAGTCGATCGGATTTCCAGTGGGAGCCGGCGGCCGCTGGGGCGGGACGAAAGAGTAGTGGGCTTCGTAGGGAGCACCCTGCTCGATCCAGCGCTTCAAGAGGGCGATCTGCTCGGCGGTCAGGGCATTGTGGCCGGCGTAGCCCGGGGGCATGCGCTGGCCTTTGTTGGTGGAGGTGATGCGTTGGTAGAGGCCGGACTTCGCGGGGTCGCCAGGGACGATGCCGCGGCGGCCTTGGCCCAAGTCGGCTTTGGCGTCGCTTTCACGGTCGAGCCGGAGCGGGCTTTTGCGATTGTTCTGGTCGGGGCCGTGGCAGGCGAAGCACCGGTCAGAGAGCAGGGGGCGGATCTGACGGTTGAACTGGACCTTCGGCGGATCCTGTGCGCACAGGACCAATGGCAAGAAAAGTGCGGCAAAGTTACGCATGGGCTCAATGCCCAATATACTTGAAGCAGAACCCATGAACTCTCAACGACGCAATTTCCTGCTGGCGACGGCTGCGGCGGCGCCCGCTTTTCTGAAGGCGGCGCAAGCCACCAAATCGATCAAGGTGGGCCTGGTGGGGGCCGGTGGCCGTGGCTCCGGCGCGGCGCTGCAAGCCCTGCGGGCCGACGATTATGCCGAACTGACGGCGGTGGCGGACATCGATTTGCCGATCATCAATGAATCGCTGGCGCGGCTGAAACGCGCGGCCGGCGACAAGGTGAAGGTGGAGGAGGCCCAGAAGTTTACGGGCCTGGACGCCTATCAGAAGCTGCTGGCTACCGATGTGGACGTGGTGATTCTGGCGACTCCGCCTGGCTTTCGCCCGATGCACTATCGCGCGGCGGTGGAGGCGAATAAGCACCTCTTTGTGGAGAAGCCGATTGCCGTCGATGCGCCGGGCGTGCGCAGCGTGATGGAGACGACGAAGCTGGCCAAGGAGAAGAATCTGGTGGTGGTGTCCGGCTTCTGCTGGCGCTATTCGAATTACATTCGGGCTACGTTTGAGCAGATGCAGCAAGGGGCGATCGGCGATTTGGTTTCCTACTATGGCACTTACCTTTCGAATCCTGTGAAGCCAATGCCGCCGGCGAGTGCGCGGCCGGCGGGCATTAGCGATGTCGAGTGGCAGTTGCGTAACTGGTATAACTTCGGTTGGGTGTGCGGCGATGGGCTAGTGGAGCAGGGCATTCACACGGTGGATAAGGTGCAGTGGGCTTTCGGCGATGAGACGCCGGTAAGTTGCACGGCGATCGGCGGGCGGGCGATTCCGGCCGAAGGAGGCAATATCTTCGACCATATCGAAGTGAATTACCTTTACTCTAAAGGCCGGCGGGCGCATGTAGTGCATCGGCAGATTCCGGGTTGCCATAACGAGAATGGCGACTACATCCTGGGGACGAAGGGCGCGGTGACCATTGGTCGCGGGCCGCTGCCGAAGATTGAAGGGGCGAACCCTTGGACTTTCGAAGGCGTCAAGAACGACATGTATCAGTACGAGCATGACGTGCTGTTTGCGGCGATTCGTAAGGGCGAGGCGCATAACGATGGCGAGCGCATGGCTGTCAGCACGTTGGTGGGGATTATGGGCCGGATGGCGGCTTATACGGGCCAACAGGTTACTTATGAGCAGGCGCTGAATTCGCAGGAGAGGCTGTTTCCCGAAAAGCTCGATTGGGCTACGGGTAAGTTGGATGTGCTGCCCCTGGCGCGGCCGGGCGTGACTAAGTTTTTCTAAGAGGTTATTTCTATGATCGCTACTGCTTCCATTACTGAAGAGATTCTCGACCTGAAGCGCCAACGCGGGGCCTGCATTCTGGCGCATCACTATCAGGATGCCGAGATTCAAGAACTCGCCGACGTGATTGGCGACTCGCTGGAACTCGCGCGCAAGGCCAAGGATTTTTCTGGCGATGTGATTGCGTTTTGTGGCGTCTGGTTTATGGCGGAGACGGCCAAGGTGCTGAATCCGGAGAAAACCGTGATTGTGCCGGATCATGAGGCGGGGTGCAGTCTGGTAGATTCCTGCCCGACGGAGCAGGTGCGCGCGTTCCGGCGGCGGCATCCGGACCACGTGATTGTGAGTTACATCAATACTTCGGTGGGCGTGAAGACGGAGAGCGATATCATTTGCACGTCGCGCAATGCGGTAAAGGTAGTGCAGTCAATCCCGGCGGACCAGCCGATTTTGTTTTTGCCGGATGTGAACCTCGGCAATTACGTGAAGAAAGAGACGGGCCGCCAGAATATGAAGATCTGGCAGGGGGCTTGCATGGTACATGCGACCTTCCCTTCGCGGCGTTTGGTGAAGATGAAGGCCGAGCATCCAGACGCGATGATTGTGGCACATCCGGAGTGCCCGCCCGATGTGCTGGCTTATGCGGACTATATCGGCAGCACTTCAGCGTTGATCGATTGGACGATTGCGCATCCGCATGATGAGTTTATTGTGATGACGGAGAGCGGGGTGCGTTATTCACTCGAAAAGCGAGCGCCGCACAAGAAGTTCTGGTTTGTGAATAACGAGAATTGTAATTGCAGCGAGTGCCCTTACATGAAACGCAATACGCTCGAGAAACTGCGTGATTGTTTGCGCGACATGGGCCCGAAGGTGGAGCTATCGGCGGAGACAATCGAGCGGGCGCGGTTGCCGATTGAGCGGATGCTGGCGTTGTAAGTGGGCTTACCAGTCCTGCGCTTCGCCGAGTAACCTACGATACTCGGCGCGGGCGTGGTCATAGGCGCGTTTCATTTCGCCTTGTTCGGTAAGCCGGACGCGGTTCACTTTCTGAGTCCAGCATTGCTCGACGGCCTTGATGGCCCATTCGGCACTTTTGCGCGAGCGGATAGGCTGGTCGCCCACGGTGACCCAGACGGGGTTGGTGTGGGACGAAGGCAGAATGCGAAGGGCGACCCAGGCGGAGCGCTCAATCGGCACTTCAAAGGCTTCGTCGCGAAGTTCGCCGTCAGCGACGATGTCCCGACGGGCGACGGCTTGGCCGTTGACGATCACTTCGACGGGTACGGTGCGCGTGTTACCGACGCGGGCCCGCTCGACGTCCCAGTAGGGCTTCTGGTCGGCGCGCTTTTGGCGGAGCTCTTCGTTCGGCTGCTCGTCGAGGCGCGCGGCGATGCGGGCGGTGAGCTTTACCTTGCCGGGGGAAGTTAGTTTAACGTCGGTGTTAGTGCCCATCTCGATGCCGTTGACCCGGAAATCGATTAAGTGGCTCTTGCCGTCAGAGGCGTAATTGCGGCCGTCGCGCAGGCCGCGGACCCAGTCCTCGTAATCGAGGGCTTTTTGCCTTACGTAACTGCGGCCCAGGCCGACTTTCTCGCCATAGATACAAGGGAAGTCGGTTTCGCCGGAAATGCGGGTGCGGTAGCCGAGGTTGAGCGCATGGTACCAGATATTCAATTCCCAAGGGTAGGGCGTATCGACGGTGCTGAGTACATCCACCACGCCATGAGTAACCGCCATGATATATTCGTTGGCGCCGATGCCGTCGAAGGGCGGAATTTCGTAAGAGGGCAACTTGGGCTCCTTGATCTGTAGGCCCCAGCCAGAGTGCGTATAACCCACGACGGCGCCCTGGGATTTGGCCCATTGCAGAATCGGCATGCCCCAGGATGGCCAGTCCTCAATGCGCTGGGTGTTGGGATAGTCCTGTTGTTTGAGGCCGAGTAACATCAGGTGGCCGGTGTGGCTCGACGGATGGCCAGAGACTTCGACGTCGTACCGAATCCGGTTTTCCGCGGTGGAGAGCTTATTGTCCTTGCCTTCGAAGAAGGTTTTCTGGAAGTACCAGCCGGGACCCCAGGTGAGGACGGAGCCGATTTTGAGGTCTTCGCCGAGGACGTGGCGCATCATGTCCTGCGGGTAGACGCCTTCGGTGGGTCGCTCGTAGTGGGCGCAGCCGGCGGCGTGGATATGATGGTCTCCGGAGTACCAGCCGAGTTTCGCCGGGTCAATCCAGCGCTGTAACTGGACGGCGAAAGTAAGTGGCTTGGTGTCAGTGACGGTAAGGGTTTGGGTTTTCGTAAGGTACTCGGGTCCGCGGCCGTATTCAATCGAGTAAGTGCCAGGCGGCAGGGCGACGGTTTCGCCATCGGCGCGATAAACCTGCGGATGAAAGAAGAAATCCCCGCCGAGGCGTTTGGTTTGCGGAGGATACACGCGCTGCGTGGCGTCGCGAATCGGGCGGGTGGCGGGGGGGGGGCGGGGGGGGGTGGGCGTCGGGCGGGGGGT
>JBBQQS010000448.1:0-4604 GCA_038215525.1 Bryobacterales bacterium | reverse complement strand
GCGCGCTTGGGGTCGGCGTAGAAGAGAGCCAAGTATTTGAACTGGTCCGCCAGCATTTTCCCATCTTATCGACCAAAAGCCCGAGCCTGCGGCTCGAACTTTCGCCCCATTAGGGGGTAACGGACCAATTAGCCGGGACTTCGGGCCCTATTTATCGGTCGTGGCTGCGGGTTTCTGCCGCTTAACGGAGAAGTAAACCGGCTCGTTGATGCCGAAGGCCAACGTCATCTTCATGTCATCCTCCGCCGGAACTCCCTGATAGTGGAAGACCATCGTCTGTCCGGCTACCTGGTATCTCAGCTGGAAGGCAAGCTTGCCTTCCATGTAAATCCCGGCGCTGACCGGTACCTCTCCCTGGGGGCCGACGGCTGTGCCGGTCACCTTCTCGCCTTCGGCCTTCAGGTCGAAGGACATAGGGACATCGCCCCGGGGGGTGCTGATCTTCCCGGCCCATTTGCCATCGACCTCGGCGGCGAAACAGGCTGCGGCGGCCATAGCCGCGATTATGATGGCTCGGTAGAAATGCATGGATATTCCTTTGATGAGAGGTCTCGCCCTAGTGTCGGGCGGGAACTCGCTAAGGTCCAGTAGGACGGGAGGCTATACGGTTCCAGCCCGGAAGTTCCACCGTTTTCTCCGCCCTTTTGGCGCGAGCTTAGCGATAGGGCCATGCGCCCTGTCATTTTTGCGTGATCGTGCTTGATTATCGTGCGCTGTGCGATAGGGTCCGGTGGTGCGGGGAGTCGGCCTTCCAATAGGGCGGATGGCCGTAGTGGCGGTAAAGCCGGTCTTCATAGTCGCGAGTGATTGCCATCGAATCGAGATACTCTGGACAGGTGCGGATTGCGTCCCGCGACACCGAGACATAAACCTGTGACTCTTCCCAACTCATTCGATCCACCCATTCCGGAGAAAGCAGGACTTTCTTGCCGGGCCACCAATTCTGAGTCGCCACTTCAAGATAGCGGATGGCCCACGCTTCGTCGTCGACGATGAACTGGTCGATATGGCCGATCTCTCCGTCCCGGGCGTGCAGATAATAGCCGGCGACGGCTTCGGTGCTGTGCAAATGCGAATCGCCAGACTCTTTTCGCATCTGCTCATCAACCACCTGCTGCGTGATCGCGGTATCGGTGACGAAGCCGGCGGGCGAATACGACGGGCCCCACAAGGCGGGGCCGTCCCAGTAATAGGGATAACCGTAGTAGCCCAGGTAGGCGGCCTCATGCTGCCGGGAAACGGGTCGGTGTTGATCGATGCTGGGGCTGTTCTCGACTTGGTTCATGGTGAGCGCCACCTCCAAGCGCCGGGCTTGCCAGTCGATGCCGCGTACTGACATGGGCGAGATCAGCACGGATTTACCGCCCAACCAGCCGCCGGTCTCGAGGGTGAGGTACCGGATGGCCCACGATTCATCGTCGAAGTAAAGCTGGTCTACGGTTCCCAGTTCGCCATCCGTCGCGCGAACGACGAGGCCTTTCAGGTTCTTGGTGGTGGTAAACATCGATAACTGCCCTCCCAGGCAGGAAGAATTAGTCAAATGAGCGCCGGCGGCAACGGGTTCGGAAAAGTGGACCATAGTCTGGTGCTTCGGTTCCGGCATTTCATTACTTCCTTTTTGAAGTTGCAATTTACGGTACGAGGTCGAACGGGGAATGACGGAGCAATTCGGATACCAAGTACGCTTCAGCCTCTGATTTCCTGGCAAATAGCGACTTGCGCGCCTGGTCATCTCCACGCGAATCCTTCACTCGCGTGAAAGTTGCCGATCCCCACCGGCAGGATGTGCGCATGGCGGCACAAGTGGCGGGACTCTGCAGAGTTCCGTCGCATTAATTGCAGGCTTTACCGAAATGACCAGTGAGATCGGGATCTGAGGATTTGCCTACGTTTTCACGTGATCGCTGGCCTGAATCGCGACTAGTATCGATAGAATCAGCAGGGTGACCGCCGGAAGAGATCTTTGAGAGGGGTCTTTCGCTTTCACATGCATCGCCACCGCGCCCAACATTAAAGCGGCAACTCCGATGGCGGCCGGCCGGGTGACGATGTGCACCCAGAGCCCAATGATCAGGCAGACGGCCAGGGTAACCTTGAGCGATCCGATTACTTTCATGAAGCCCGGGGAGAGGCCATAGACGGCAAATTCCTCGCGCATGTTCTTCGCATTGCCACCGCGCCACGGCGTCGGCTTTCCCGTCCGGAGCAGCCACACGTTCAGCAAGCTGAGCGCGATCACGAGCTGAGATGCGATGACCATCCATTCCATTTCGACACTCCTAATTGAGCCCCTGGGTTCCTCAGCCCAGTTTGCTCGTATACGTCGCGCAACTACAACTGGGCCATTCGACTAGGCCGTTCCCCTCATCATACGCCACATCCACGCGGCTTTCCCGTCGGGTCGGCGCTTCCAAACGAGGGGACTGAGGGGACGAATGCACCTATACTAAGGATGGAATGCTCATGCTCAGAAGATATGTTCTCGGGGAGCGTGAGAATTTTCTTCGCCACCAGCGTCCCGCCCTGTGCGGCCTTCGATGAGTTTTCATACGATGGCTATCTTGGGGTCAAGCGTTGCCTTCCTGATTTATGGAAGCTTATGTTTGAGCTCGTTGTCCATGCAAGGCGAGTTCGAACGCTTTGGCCTGGAACGGCTCAGACTTCTCACCGGTTTTCTCGAAGTGCTGGCTGGAGTGGGCTTGTTGGTCGGATTGAGGTGGCCCCCGGCTTTATGGCTGTCCTCCGGGGGCCTTGCGCTGTTGATGCTGGCCGGCCTCGTCGTCCGAATCAGGATCGGAGATGGCTTGCTCGTGTGCCTTCCAGCGTTAGCGCTCATGATCTTAAACGCATATATCTTGCGTGAGTCATTGAGGTGAACCAGGGAGCGGCCAAAACCGTTTGGAAATCACTCGGCTGCCCTCTGTCCAATGATGCCATCCGCACTGCCCTAAGTTGAGGCTTTTCAGCGCAGGCGCTCGAGACTTATGGGGGCGACGCGGGTGACTTGCGGATCCGGGTCGACGAGGATCGGCTCCAAGAACGGCTGAGCTCGCCGGTCGCCGGTCTTGCCCAGGGCCAGGATCAGCTCGCGGCGGTAGCTGGGACCGAGATCGGGCTCAGCGAGGTAGTGCAGCCGGAGTTCGGCGTGCGGCCGCATCCAGTCGTACTGTTGGAATTATTGGCTGAGGCCGATCAGGTAGGCCGCGCGGTGCCGAGTAAGCAGGTCCGGGCGTTGCAACTGGGCGCCGAGAGCGGTGTGCGCCGCGGGGAGTTTGGAGAAGTGCAGCCGGCGGAGTATTCGACCATTCGCACCCGAATCGCCCCGAAGTGACGAGTGCGCCAAGCGGCGTGGCCTCGCTCTCCGGGGTGTTCCGTGCGCTCGACGTTGGCCCAGTCGAGAGTCTCGAAGGGCAGGTTCAAGATCTCGATAGCTACACCCCCCACGCGACCACGGCCGCGGCACCTGGCTCGAACTCACCCGTTACCGGCAAGCGCTGACGTAGGATCCCGTCTTGCTCCACCTCAAGACTCAGCTTCCCAAACGAAGCCAAGGCTAGGCGCATCTCGAGCACTGCCCCCCGGCAAGCCGTCACCGAAGCATCGGCAAACGCTTCCTGCAGCAAAGGCACCCGCGCCACCGACTCCCCGGAGCGGACATTCACCATTACCCCATCGAACTCCGACGCCGGCACCAAATCCAGCCGTACATACACCCACTCGCCATCGGACCCATAGTGCACCCGCCGCACCCACTGCCGCCCCCCGTGCATCGCCCCTTGGCGGCTATCCACCTCATACACGCCCGCCGCCAGCCACTCAAAGTACGAACTCACCCGCCCATCGATCACCGGGCGAATCGGACCCACCGGCGCCTCTGGCCGGACCTCGGCCACGTGCCGCAGGATCGGCCGCGATAGCTCGTCCGGCGCCATCAAGCCCAGCGCATGGTAGATGTTCCGCAGGTGCGCGCGGTAGAGATCGTCGAAATCGGCGCGATTGTCGCTGCTATGCTCCGGCCCGTACCACCAGCACCAATCGCTGCCCTCGGCGATTTGCACTTCCTCGAAGGCCGCCGCCAATTGCGTGGGCGACAGCTTCCCTGCCCGCTCCGCCGCGTCATACGCCTGGCGCGCCCGCAGCAGATACTCCCAAGCCCGGTTGTCCTCTTCGGCCCCAATCCAAACATCGAAATTCGCGTTGATCCAGCTGCCGGGAAAGATATGGTTGAGCGGCGCAGGCTCCACTTTGGCGAGGGCCTCGCTGACGGTGAGCGCCTGCAGGCCGGGATCGTCCAAAATGCCCTGATAGAGCTTCCGCAGAAACTCGCGGCCGCTCTGGGGGTAATACTCCCAGCAATTTTCGCCATCGAGGATCACCGGCACCAACGCGTCGCGACCCGCGGCCAGAATCGGCCGGCAGTTGTCGCGAATTTTCTGGAGGAAATGGGCCGCCGCTTTGGCGGGGTCGACGGCCGAATAGGTAAAGCCGATCAGGTCGCTCAGCTCATGGTCGCGGAAGATCATCCGCATCTCGCGGCCACCTTGACGCCACACATACGGACGATACGTCGCCTCCGGCCCCGCATGTTGATTCAGTGTCCGGCC
>JBBQQS010000447.1:0-4639 GCA_038215525.1 Bryobacterales bacterium | reverse complement strand
GGCGGCGCGATCTTCGCGGTGGGCGCCTTGGCGGCCTTGCTGATGGCCTCCGCGCCAACGGAAGAGAGTCCAGGAAGGCTGGCGCAGTACCTGCTTACGCATGGGGCGCCCCTGCTGGTGGTCGGGCTCGGCTTGTTAATCTGGAAAGAGCTATCCGCCGCTCCCGCGGCCCGCGGTATGGTCGGAATCGCCGTGGCCGTCTACCTGGCCGCCGTGGCCTTGGTGGGTTCGTCCGGAATCTAGCGTTTCAGCCAACTCAGCACGGCGCGGTTCACTTTCGCCGGCGCATCCTGCTGGGCGAAGTGCCCGGCTTCGGGTATCGTTACCAAAGTCCAATCGTCCACCCACTCCCAGGTGCCAGTTAGGGCACCCGGCAGCAAAGCCCAGTCTTTCAGGCCGTGGATCTGCAGCACCGGACATTGGGGCTTGATCACTGGTCCTGATGCTTCCTGATAGGGCTCTCGCGGATAGTTGCGCCGGTAGTAGTTCATCATGGCGTCGAAGCTCGACCGCGAGAACGCTTCGACGTACTTCTTGCGCGCCTCAGGATCGGCCACCCAACGGGCCAGCCCTTCCGCCGTCAGCTTCTCGTGTGAATCGGGTAGCTGAAAGTTGCGGGCGTACTCGCTGGCTTTTTGTTGGGCCGGATTGTGGGCCAGTTCCCGCGCCAAGCCACGCGGATGCGGCAGATTGACGATGATCAGCTTCTCCACCACCTGCGGCGCATGGAAGGCCAACTGCCAAGCGATGGCCCCGCCCCAGTCGTGCGCCATTACGATCGCTTTGCCGGCCCCCTGGGCTTGAATCACGGCCACCACATCGCCGATCAGCAGCCGCATGTCGTACTGTTCGAGCCCCTCCGGCTGCCCGCTCAGGTTGAAGCCGCGCAGGTCCATGGCCACGGTGCGGTAGCCGGCTTCGGAGAAGGCTTCCATCTGGGCGCGCCAGGTGTACCAGAAGTCCGGGAAGCCATGCACCATGACGATCAGCGGGCCGGACTTGGGCCCCAGCGCGGCGTAGTGAATTTTGACGCCCTTTGAATCGGCGAAGCCGTGCTCTACCTTGCTGTCGATGTTGCCGGCCTCCAAGCTGCTGAGGGCCATCACTCCCATCCATGCCGCCATCTTCATCCCGATCTCCTTTTGCAAATCATTTGCGAAACTGGTTGACAGAGCCGGCCGTTTTTCTTAAACTGGACCAAGGTGGTCGTAGATCGAATCACCTCGCTCTTTTCACCTTTCGACGGCCAGATCCTCGCGGGTATCTTTTGGCGAAGCTCCGCGAAGATCCAGCCCTTTCATCAACCTTAGCCGGTTGACGACTTTTCCATTGTAAGAGAGTCCGTCAACCCAGGAGTAAGTTTTCCATGGTTCTCACGACTCTGCTCGTCTTTGCGGCCCAATTGACGCCTTCTCCCACCCTGCGCGGCCGCGTGTTGGACGCCACCCGGGCTCCGATTCCCCAGGCGCGGATCGTGGTTGAGGGCCAGGCGAGCACGCTGACGAATCCGCAAGGCAACTTCGTCCTGCCGCTGCCGCCGGGCCCGGTGACGTTCGAGGTGGCCCGCGATGGCTTCGTTTCGCAGACTCGGACGATCCAGTTGACGGAGAAGGGACTTACGCTCCTTGACATTCATTTGCAAATCGTAGGAGTTGTGGGCACGGTCACCGTCACCGAGTCTCCCGGCTACCTCACGGCCGCCGCCAGCAGTGCCACCCGCACGCCGACCGCCCTGTTGAACCTGCCGCAGTCGATCGCTTTCGTCACCCAGGAGCAGATCCGCGATCAGCTCATGATGAGCATTGGTGACGTGGTGCGCTATGTGCCGGGTATCACGGCGCAACAAGGCGAAGGCAATCGCGATCAGCTCATGATCCGGGGGCAAAACACGACGGCCGACTTCTTTTTGAACGGCGTCCGCGACGACGTCGAGTATTTCCGGGATCTTTACAACCTGGATCGAGTGGAAGCCTTGAAGGGCCCCAACGCGATGACCTTCGGCCGCGGCGGCGGCGGCGGCGTGATCAACCGCGTTACCTAGGAGGCGCTGCCCGCTCCCCGGCGCGAGTTTTCGCTGCAAGGGGGCCAATTCGGCAACCGCCGATTTGCCACCGACCTCAGCCAACCGCTCACCGCGAAGGCCGCCTTTCGCTTGAATGCCATGTACGAAAACTCCGACAGCTTCCGCCGGTACTTCAACCTGGAGCGCATGGGCGTCAACCCGGCCCTGGCGTTGACGCTGACTCCCAAAACCCGCCTCACGCTCAACTACGAGCACTTTCGCGATACCCGCGTCGCCGACCGTGGCATCACCTCGCTCAACGGTCGTCCCGCGCCGGTGCCCATCTCCACCTTCTTTGGCAATCCGGACCAGAGCCGCGTCTCCGCCTATGTCAACCTCGGCACCGCAACCGTCGAGCATCAGGCTGGGCGACTGAATCTGCGCAACCGGACTCTGGTGGGCCACTACGACAAGTTCTACCAGAACTTTGTCCCCGGTGTCGTGAACGCACAGAATCAGGTGGCGCTCACGTCCTACAACAGCGGGATGGAGCGGTTGAACGTCTTCAACCAATCCGATGCCACTTACCAAGTGGAGACCGGCCGTCTGCGGCACACGCTGCTCACGGGCGTCGAAGTGGGGCGTCAGGCGACCGACAATCTGCGCCTCACCGGCTTTGTGAACGATACGGCTACTACGCTGCTCGCGCCACTGACGAACCCCACCATCTTCACGCCCTTCACCTTCCGCCCCAATGCGACGGACGCCAACAACCGCGTGCAGACCAACCTGGCCGCCGTTTACGCGCAGGACCAGATCGAGGTGAATCGGTATGTGCAAGTGATCGCTGGCTTGCGGGTCGACCGCTTCGATCTGCATTACCTCAACCAGCGCAACGGCGACCAGTTGCGGCGGCTGGACAATCTGATTTCTCCCCGGCTCGGCTTGGTGATCAAGCCTGTGGCCCGGATGTCGCTCTACGGCAATTACTCGGTCTCTTATCTGCCGAGTTCCGGCGACCAGTTTGCGTCGCTCACCACGATCACCCAACAGGTGAAGCCCGAGAAGTTCGAGAACTATGAGCTGGGCCTCAAATGGGACCTGACTCGTGGACTCTCATTGACGACGGCTTTGTTCCGGCTCGATCGCACCAACACCCGTGCCACCGATCCGAATGACCCGACGCGCATCATCCAAACCGGTAGCCAGCGCACGGAAGGTTTCGAAGTCGGCATCAGCGGGAATCTCAGCCGGAAGTGGCAGGTGTCGGGCGGCTATTCCTACCTGGACGCCGTCGTCACCGCCGCTACCATTTCGGCACGAGCGGGCGCGCAGATAGGCCAAGTACCCCACCACAACTTCGCCCTTTGGAACCACTATCAGTTATTGCCCCGGCTGGGCGCGGGATTGGGCGTCGTGAATCGTTCCAACATGTTTGCGGGGATCGACAACACGGTCGTCGTGCCGTCCTACACGCGGGCCGACGCGGCGATTTACTACTCGTTGACGGAGCATCTCCGGTTGCAAGCCAACGTCGAGAACCTCTTCGACCGACAGTACTTTGTGAACGCCCACAGCAACACCAACATTTCGCCAGGCTTCCCCCGAACCGTGCGCCTGGGGCTGACGGCGCGCTTTTGACATCTACGTTTCTTTACACTTTTTGGGCGCGTGGCTTCGATATCCTGTTAGCGAAGGAGATCGATAGACCATGAAATTCCGCTTATTTTCAAGCTTGGCCGCGCTTGCGCTGGCCGCTTCGTCTCTGTTTGGGGCTGACCTGACCGGCAAATGGGTCGGCAAAATGGAGACTCCCAACGGCACCCGCGACATGGTGATGACGTTGAAGGCCGACGGCGAGAAGCTCACCGGTACTGTGGGCGGCATGCGCGGCGATGCCGAGATCACCGACGGCAAGATCGCCGGCGACAACGTTTCCTGGGTCGTGGTTCGCAACTTCAATGGCAACGAGATGCGGCAGGAGTACAAGGGCAAGGTTTCGGGTACCGAGATGAAGCTGTCGATTTCCTTCGGGGAGCGCACGATGGAAGTGACGGCGAAGAAGGCTGAGTAAGTCTGTGCTCAGGTGATTTGTAATTGGCCTTTGCCCCAGACGGTCTGGCGTCCGACGCCGGTATGTTGGCCGATTTTGAGGTAGGGCAGGAATTCGCCAAGATCCCCAGCATAAGTGGCTTGCCCGATGAAGCCCGAGAGCGGATGGGTCTGGCCCGTGCGGCTGGATTGCCTCTCGACGCTGACTTGTTCCAGCTTGGCTTCCAGGCACGAAATAGAACGGGCTCTTTCGGCAAAGGCGCGGAAGTCGAGCGGGATCGGGCCGTGGCCGTATTGCTCGCTCAGGTTGGCGATGCGGTCGCGGAGGCGGGCGACCAGAATCTCGAAGGTCGGCTCGGACAACATCCCTTCCGCGGCCTTCAACTCGGTTGGCGTCACGAAGTGGACCGTCACTTGGCGGGCACCTTCGGGGGCCAAGCTAAGTTCGACGACGGAGCTGTCCACGCCCTGCAATTGCGCTCGACCGCGACCCGGCCCCAGCCCTTCGGTGGCGAGGCGCGCGAAGGTGGCTTCGAAGTGCGGGATGGGCCAGGGGTCGGCGGTGAAGAGGTTGACGTCGAAGTG
>JBBQQS010000446.1:0-4649 GCA_038215525.1 Bryobacterales bacterium | reverse complement strand
GGCAGATGGGGTCAGACTGGTGTGAGACCTCGTTAGCCGTCGGCGACAGGTAAATCCCGCGTTTGAGGGCGAATCAGCAGGGCGCCCGTCGCGTGACTCATCTCGCCCAAATTGCTTTATGGCGCCGCTCCAGGGGGAAATCGGGCAACGCCCGGCATCCCGGGTTTCGCGATAAAGATCTGATGAATAAAACATTAGCCGCCTCAAGATGTGGTGAAGTCCAACCTCGCCTGCGGTGAGTTGGCTGGCTAGCGGCGCAGCAGGGGCTCGAGGTAGCGAAAGACGTAGTCCGCCACCAGCTTATTGCCTTTGGCGGTGGGATGAATGCCGTCACCTTGCATCGCTCCGGGCAGGGCGATCACCGGCTCAAGGAGAAACGGAATAAGGGGGGCGCGGTACTTGGTGGCGGTGCTCGTGTACATACGCTCAAAGTCTTGGATATAGTCGGCGCCGTAGTTGGGCGGCAGGGTGATGCCGGCGATCAGGAGCTTGGCGCCGGCTTTGGTGAACTCGCCGGCCAGGATGTCCATGTTCTCTTTCGTCTGCCTTAAGGGCAGGCCGCGCAGTCCGTCGTTGCCGCCCAACTCAAGGATGACAATGGCGGGCTTTAGCTCAATCGCGGGCGCGGTGCGGACGCGTCCACCGGTGGTGGTGTCGCCGCTGATGCCCTGGTTGACGACGCGGTACTTGTATCCGCGAGCGTCGATCAGTTTCTGGAGATAATCCGGATAGGACTCGCCGGTGTCGGCCCCATAGCCGGCCGAAAGGCTATCGCCAAAGGCGACGATGACCGGTCGCTTGTCGACGGGGGCCGGAGGGGGTGCGGGGCTGGGAACCGCGGGGGCCTCGACGCGCGTGGCGGGAGCGTCCGGTTGCGAGCAACCAAAGAGAAGCAGAAACGGGACGAGTAACAGGGGGAACCGGCGATCGGACATCGTCAACACTCTTATGGTGACAGAAGTTTTAACGTTCTGGCGCAACCCGCACCAGCATTTTACCGGTATTTTCACCGTTCAAAAGACCCAAGAACGCCGCAGGCGCATTCTCCAAGCCATCGACGATGGTCTCCCGGTACTTCAGCTTTCCTTGGCGCACCCAGCCGCCCATTTCGATGAGCGCTTCGCGGGCCTGGTCAAGATACTGCATCACCAGAAAGCCGCGGACGGTGGCGGTCTTCACCAGAATCTGCGACAGGTTGCGCGGGCCGAGTTCGGCCTCAGTATTGTTGTACTGCGAAATCTGGCCGCAGATGGCGATCCGGGCGTTTGGATTCAGCAGGCCGAAGGCGGCGTCGGTGATGGTGCCGCCGACGTTGTCGAAGTAACAGTCGATCCCGTTGGAGCAGAGGTCCTTCAGCTTGGCGTGGGTGTTGGGCGAGGTCTTGTAGTTGAAGGCCGAGTCGAAGCCCAATTCCCCGGTCAGCCACTTCACCTTCTCGTCGCTGCCGGCGATGCCGACGACGGGGCAGCCCTTCAAACGGGCGATCTGGCCGACGATGGAGCCGACGGCCCCGGCAGCGCCGGAGACCACGACGGTCTCGCCTCGCTTCGGCTTGCAGATATCCAGGAGGCCGAAGTAGGCGGTGAGTCCGGGCATGCCCATCACGCTTAAGGACGCGGAGAGCGGACCCGCCTGGGGGTCAAGCTTGCGAAGGTGCTTCGCCGCGGTAACGCCATACTTCTGCCAACCGATGAAGGCTTCGGCGTAGTCGCCATAGGAATAGCCGGGGTCGTTCGAACGGAGCACACGCCCGACAACGCCACCCACCATCACGTCGCCGACTTGCATGGGTGCGGCATAGCTTTTGCTTTCGCTCATGCGGCCGCGCATGTAGGGGTCCACCGAAAGGTAAACGACTTCCAGCAGCACTTCGCCATCTTTCAACTCCGGCAGTTCGGTTTGGACAACGCGAAAGTCAGAGACTTTGGGCGCGCCCACCGGCCGCGCCGCTAACAGAACCTGGGTATTTTGCAAAGGGAATCTACTCGGTAGAAGATGTGGGCTTGGCCCCGTCCACCGGTGAGGGCTCAACCGGCTTCGCCTTCGGTGCCGGCTGCCGGACTTGATAATTCTCTGTATCGAAGACCACGGTGCGGACTTCGCCGCTGGAGCCGAGCCCGGGCAGCGACCGCCCGTTCTGCTTCACTTCGATGCCGCCCGCATTGCCAGTGAGCAATTCGGCGTTACTGGCGTTCTCGATGGCTTGCGATTGGCCGGGTTCAATCAGACCCATGTAAATGTTCTTACCGTCGGCTACCAGCTTGATCCACGTCTGTTCGCGCGCACTGATCACAATCTGGAGGCGGCCGGAGCCGAGGTTGGTGGCCTGTACCACCGCCGTGCCCAATTGCTGCGGGGGCGAAGTGACGGGGTTCGTTTGGCTGGCGCCAGTTTGGCTCGGACCCGACACGGGAACCGTCACCGACGGATTTACTTCGGCGGTTTCCACCGTGGTCAATGCGGAGTTGGTCGGCCGACGCGTGGCCAAGTACGATACCGACCCCACCAACAGTAACGCCGCTACGGCTAGCCATCGCTTGGAGGTGCGGCCATCTTCGAATGCCGTCGACAGCGGACGGAGCGTGGGTGCCGGTTCCGTCGCTACGGGTAGCAGCGTCGGCAGAACTTTGGGTGCCGGATTCCCCATCGGCAGCGCTTCGTCAAGCCCTTGGCGGCGCAGGGTGACGGTGATCTCATCCGCCGAGATACCCAGATACGCGGCATACTGGCGCACAAAGCTGCGGTAGAAGAAGTCTTGCGGCAGGGTTTGGGTGTCTTCGGTTTCGATTGCTTCGAGGTAACGGGCGCTGATGCGTGTCTCGCGGGCAATGTCTGCTAGCGGGATCCCGAGGCGTTCGCGTTCTTGGCGAATTTTTTGGCCGAGTGATGCCATAGTGCTAATACCTTCTGTCCAAACGTTATAATAACCCATAATGAGAGCCGCACACCCCCACTTGTGATTGTAAACAAGTGACTCTGCCGTTCTTTTCTACATGATCTCAGTCATCCTCGTCAATTGGAATCGCCGGGAGCTCTTGCGCGCGGCCTTGGAATCGTTGGCGCGGCAGGTGGACGTCGACTTTGAAGTGATTGTGGTCGACAACGGCTCAGAGGATGGTTCGCTCGAAGTGATTCGAGCCTTTGACGCGCGCTTTCCCCTCCGGCTGATTCGCAATGCGGACAATCGGGGCTTTTGCGCGGCGAACAACCAAGGGATCGCCGTCGCCCGCGGGCAGTTTATCGCCTTGTTGAACAATGATGCCGAAGCCGACCCCAATTGGCTGATCGAGCTTCAGACGGCCTGCGAAGCCCGTACGGAGATCGGCATGGTGGCGTCGAAGATCCTGGTGTACGAAGATCCCACGCGGATCGACAAAGTGGGCCATCTGATCTATCCCGATGGCCAGAATCGGGGGCGGGGAAGCGGCGAGGTGGATCGCGGCCAGTACGATGATTCCACCGAGTGCCTGTGGCCGGATGGCTGTGCCGCGCTTTACCGCAAGGCGATGCTCGACGAAGTGGGCGGCTTTGACGAGGACTTCTTCGCCTACGCCGACGACGCCGATTTGGGGATGCGCGGACGCCTGGCGGGCTGGGACTGCGTTTATGCCCCGGGCGCGCGGGTGCTTCACCATCGCGGCACCACGCTCGGTTTGGGCTCCTCGCGGCGGCTGGTGCTGATTGAGCGCAACCGGGTTCTGTTAGCTGCCAAACTGTTTCCCTGGCGCCTGCTGCTGCTCAACCCGTTCTACTATCTGCTACGCTTATCAGCGGGTGTGTTGGCTGGCCTGCGCGGCCAGGGTGAAACCAAACGCTACCCCGGACTGGCCGGCAAAGCCCGCATGCTGTGGGCGCTGTTTCGTGGCGATTGCGAGGCACTTTACCTTTTGCCCCGCATCCTTCGAAAAAGAAAGGAGATTGCGCGATTTCGAAAGCGAAGCGACGCCGAAGTGCTCCGCCTCCTGCGTCATCACCGGATCTCGCTCAAAGAGATCAGCACGCAGGCGGTATAGCTTCTCCGGTGGAACCCCCTCCCAGTTCGGAACTTGCCCCGCCGCCGCTCGAAGTGCCCGCGCCGGCTAAGGTGTCGGTGCCGGTTCGACTGCCACTCCCTGCGCCAGCGCCACGCGACGGCGCCCGGGCCGCGGCGACGGAATGCCCGGCTTGCAACGAGTCCTGCGTGCGGACACTCTTTAGCGGCACTGACCGGCTCTATCATACGACCGACAAGACCTTCTTCGTCGTCGAGTGCCTGCGCTGCCGCCTGATCCGGCTTGACCCGCAGCCCACTCCCAATGAGCTCCGCCAGTTCTATCCCGACAAATACTGGTTTGAGCCCGACCCCGGCCACGTCTCCCAGCTGACGGAAGCCTACCGCCGTTTCGTCATCCGCGACCATGTCAACTTTGCCCTCGGCGCGCTGCGGTCGGTCGGCCCGCTGAATGGCCGCCCGCCCGTGCTGCTGGACGTCGGCTGTGGCGGTGGACTATTCGCCCACTTCGTCCAGCGCGCCGGCTTTCCCGCCCTGGGCCTCGACTTCTCGATCGACGCGGCGCAGGTGGCTTGGCGAACCAATCAGGTGCCCGCGTTCGTCGGCACGCTCACCCAGGCCCCGATCTCTCCTGGGCGCTGTGGGGTGGTGACCATGT
>JBBQQS010000445.1:0-4669 GCA_038215525.1 Bryobacterales bacterium | reverse complement strand
GGTGACGTTCGCGAAGACCTGGTCTTCCCGCTTCGGCTCATAGATCGGCAGCTTGGATTCCCGCTTGATGCGGCCGATCTCCTCCACCACTTTGGTACGTTCGTTCAACAATTGGACGATGCGGCGGTCCACATCGTCAATCGCTTCGCGGCAGCGGCCCAGCGCAGCGTACGCTTCTTCCTGAGTCATGATTTCAGCTCCCGGATGAAGGCTTCCAGTTCGGCTTCCAGCGTAGGGCTTGCGCCGAGTCTTTCAATCAAACTGACAATCGCGCTGCCAACAACCACCGCCTCCACTTGACGGCCGAGTTGTTTGACGTGCTCCGGCTTGGAGATGCCGAAGCCCACGGCGAGCGGTAAATCCGTAACTGCGCGAGCGGCGGCCACCAGTGGAGTGACGGCATCCGAAACCGAGTCGCGCTGGCCGGTGACGCCGGTTCTGGAAACCAGATAAACGAAGCCCGTGGAATATTGCGCCACCAATTTCAAGCGGCGCTCCGTGCTGGTGGGCGCGGCCAGAAATACGGTGTCCAGATTGTAGCGGCGCATGGCTTCCACGTACTCCCCGGCTTCTTCGACGGACGCGTCAGTCAGCAGGCAGCCATCAATTCCGGCGGCGGCGGCATCGCGCGCCAGGGCTTCCACACCGTAGCGCACTACCGGGTTCAGATAGGTAAACAACAGTAAGGGCACTTCGCTGCGGCTGCGAATTTGGCGCGCGATTTCGAGCACCCCCTTCAATGTGGTGCCGGCCTTCAGCGCGCGCTCCCCGGCACGTTGAATTACGGGACCATCGGCGATTGGATCGGAGAAGGGAACTCCGAGTTCGATCAGGTCAGCGCCGCCGCGCACCATCGCCTCCACCAGTGCGGGCGTAAGCGCCGGCGTGGGGTCGCCCGCCGTTATGAAAGCGATGAGGCCCTTGCGGCCTTCGCGTTTGAGGTCTTCGAACAGGCGCGTGATTCGGGTCATGCGAGATCGAGTTCCTTGAAATTCTCGCGGTAGATGTCGATGTCCTTGTCGCCGCGGCCCGAAAGGTTAATCAGGAAGATCTGCCCGGGCGCGGATGGCGCGCGATCCAAAGCTTCGGCCACGCAATGTGCGGTTTCGAGCGCCGGAATCAAGCCCTCAATACGCGAGATCTCCACCGCTGCCTTCAGCGCCCGCGCGTCCGTGCAACTCACATACTCCGCACGGCCTTCGTCATGCAAGAATGCATGCTCCGGCCCGATCATCGCATAATCGAGGCCCGCCGACACGGAATGCGTCAGCGACACCTGCCCATCGTCGTTCTGCAACAACATGCTGAAGCAGCCATGCAGCACGCCGGGTGAGCCGCCGGTCTGGTAGCGCGCCGCATGTTGGCCTTGCCCATTGCCCGTGCCGCCGGCTTCGACGCCGACGAGCTTCACCGCGCGGTCGTTCAGGAACGGATGAAAGATGCCAATCGCATTCGATCCGCCGCCGACGCACGCAAAAATGCTATCCGGCAAGCGACCCGTGGCCGCCAACAGCTGGGCGCGGGCTTCCACGCCGATCACGCGGTGGAAGTCGCGCACCATCATCGGATAGGGGTGCGCGCCCAAGGCCGACCCCAGCACATAGAACGTGTCGTCGATGTTGGTGACCCAATCGCGCATGGCCTCGCTGATCGCGTCCTTCAAGGTACGGCTGCCGTTAGTGACGCCCACCACTTTGGCGCCCAGCATGCGCATGCGGAAGACATTCAGCTTCTGCCGCCGCATATCTTCTTCGCCCATGTAAACGACGCAATCAAGCCCCAGCAGCGCGCAAGCCGTCGCCGTCGCGACGCCGTGCTGCCCCGCCCCGGTCTCGGCGATCACCCGTTGTTTCGACATGCGCTTGGCGAGCAGGGCTTGCCCGAGAGCGTTGTTGATCTTGTGCGCGCCGGTATGCAGCAGGTCCTCACGCTTGAAGTAGATTTCAGCGCCGCCGTATTTGGCCGACAAGCGCCGCGCATGATAGAGCGGAGTGGGGCGGCCGGCATAGTCTTTCAGTAAGCGGTCGAGCTCGGTTTGAAAGGCCGGATCCTGGCGCGCCGTGCGATAAGCCTTTTCGAGGTCATCCAAAGGCGACATCAAAATCTCCGGCACGAACCGCCCGCCGTAAGGGCCATAGTGTCCAGACGCGTCCGGCTGTGCCGCCAGTTGTTCGTTCATAAGAGAAACTCTTTCTGGGCCGCGCGAATGAACGCGACCATCTTGTCGTGATCTTTCAAACCGGGCTTGGTCTCCAAGCGACTGCAAGCGTCGACGCCCCACGGTCTCGCCGTCCGGATCGCTTCGGCGACGTTGGTCTCGTCCAACCCGCCGGCCAGAATAATACGGCCCGGCAGGCCCGCCGCCAAGCTCCAATCATAGGTCTTACCCGTGCCGCCGGGCATGGCCGGCAGTGAAGGCGCGTCCACCAGCACCGCTTCGGCCTGACTCTTCTGGATGGTCGCCGCCTCATCGATGGCCAACGCCGGCCACGTCCGAACATCCGGCGGACCAATTCCTAGATGCACCTGCACCACATCGAGCTTGAGCATTTCCGCCATGCCCTGCATCGCCTCCGGGTCGGCGTCGACAAAGACGCCCACCTTGGTAAAGTTGCCGTTGAAGTCCGCGATCCAATCCCGTTCCCCAACATCGAGATAGCGCGGACTCTTCGCGTAAAAGTTGAACCCCAACGCGTTCGCCCCCGCGTCCACCGCCACCTGCGCATCGCGCAAGTTGGTGATGCCGCACACCTTCACCAGTGCTGCCGGTAGGGCCTTCATCCGCGTAAAGCCTTCAGCGCGGCAGCCGGATCCGCCGACTTCATCAGTGCTTCGCCCACCAGGAAGGCATGGTAACCAGCGTCGCCAAGATGGCGCACATCGGCGGCGGTGAAGATGCCGCTCTCGGCCACCCGCGTCGCTGAGTCCGGAATGGCGTCAGCCAGATCGAGCGACAGCGACAGCCGCACCTCGAACGTATGTAAGTCGCGATTGTTGACGCCGATAATGCGCGCTCCAGAGTCGATGGCCGCTTGGAGCTCTTCGGCCGTGTGCACTTCCACCAGCGCAGCCAGGCCCAGGCTCTCGGCCAGTTCGCGCAAGGTGCGCATTTGGACAGAATCGAGAATGGCGGCGATCAGCAGAATGGCGTCGGCGCCATGGGCGGCGGCTTCCACGATGTGCAACGGGTCAATGGTGAAGTCCTTACGCAGGACGGGCAGATGGCAGGCGGCGCGGACCACTTCAAGGTCCGCGAGGCTGCCCTGGAAGAACTCCTCATCGGTGAGGACGGAGATGGCCGCCGCGCCGCCGTGTTCATATTGCCGGGCGGTGCGGGCGGGCTGGAAGTCCAGCGACAAGAGTCCGCGGGAAGGCGAGGCCTTCTTCACCTCGGCGATCACCGCTGGGGGGGCGGCGCGCAGGGCGTAGGCGAAGTCGCGGTGATTGTCCACGTTGTCGGCAGCCAAGCGTTCGAGAGCAGGCCCGCGTTCGCGCAACGCCGGCAATCCCGCCTCTTTGACGGACACAATCCGGGCCAGGATATCGGGCACACGAGCACTCTGTAGCGTGGATTTCACGGAACTTTGATTTTATCAGTCCGCCGGACCAATAATGAACCATGCGCCTGTTTGTGTGCCTTTTGTTCCTCCTACCGGCACTCGCCGCCACCAAAGCCAAACTCGAGCCGCCCGCGCGGTCGGAGAAGAACGGCTGGATCGTCGTGCGCCTCTTGGGCTCGCCCGAACAAATCGGCCGCCAGCATGGCCAATTACTAGCGCCCGAAATCGCCGACAGCTATCGCGTCGTCAAAACTATGCTCGAACACGACAGCGGCCAAAACTGGAACTTCTTCCGCCAAGCCGCCGAAGAGGTCCTCTGGCCGCGCATCGACGCCGAATACCGTGCCGAACTTCGCGGCATCCTCACCAGCCTCCAAGCCGCCAACCTCGAGCTCGACCTCTGGGACCTCGTCGCCTACAACGCTTGGCTCGAGCTCACCCCCTACTACGTCAGCTACTACAACGACCGGACTCAAGTCGCCAACGCCATCAAGCCACGCTCCGCCCCTGAGCACTGTTCCGCCTTCGTCGCCACCGGCTCTTACACCAAAGACGGCCGACCCGTCATCGCCCACAACGCCTGGATCGACTTCGCCGTCGGCGCCCGCTGGCGCGTCCTTTACGACATCACGCCCACGAACGGCCACCGCTTCGTGATGGACGGCCTCCCCGGACTCATCCACTCCGCCGACGACTTCGGCATCAACTCGGCCGGCCTCTCCATCACCGAAACCACCATCTCCCAGTTTCAAAGCGGCTTCGACCCCTTGGGGATCCCTGAGTTCATCCGCGCCCGCCGCGCCCTGCAGTATTCGTCCTCCATCGATGACTTCGTGCGGATCATGAAAGAAGGCAACAACGGCGGCTACGCAAATAATTGGCTCGTCGCCGATAGTAAGTCCGGCGAAATTGCCTCGCTCGAGTTAGGCTTCAAACACGTCTCTTTACAACGCACCAAGGACGGCTACTTCGCCGGTGCCAATTACCCGGTCGATCCCCACTTACTCGCCGAAGAGACTACTTTCGATGCCCAGGATTCCAGCTCCAGTCCCAATGCTCGCCGCACCCGCTGGGCTCAACTGATGGCGGAAAACAAAGGCCGCATCGAT
>JBBQQS010000444.1:0-4688 GCA_038215525.1 Bryobacterales bacterium | reverse complement strand
TTACAACTATTCTTGCGCGAATGGTACTTACACCCCAACGGACAAATGCCCGCTTACGAATGGGCGCTTGGCGACGTAAATCCTCCCGTGCATGCCTGGGCCTGCTGGCGCGTCTACAAGATCGACCTTAAAGTCAACGGCAAGCCCGATACCGCCTTTCTTGAGCGGGTCTTCCATAAGCTACTTATGAATTTCACGTGGTGGGTCAATCGTAAAGATTCCGCCGGAAACAATATCTTCGAAGGCGGCTTCCTTGGGCTCGATAACATCGGAGTTTTCGATCGTTCCAAGCCCTTACCCACCGGCGGCTATCTCGAACAATCCGACGGTACCAGTTGGATGGCGATGTATTGCCTCAACATGCTCCGGATTGCCTTGGAGTTAGCCACCTTCAACCCCGTCTACGAGGATATTGCGAGTAAGTTCTTCGAACACTTCCTCTATATTGCCAACGCTATGAACCGGGGCGGCGACGACGGCCTGTGGGACGAAGATGATGGCTTCTACTACGATCGGCTGCGCGTCGGGGACCGCAGCATGGCCGTCAAAATTCGCTCCATGGTGGGCCTGATTCCCCTTTACGCCGTCGAAAGCATTGAGGCTGAAACTTTAGACCGTCTGCCGGGCTTCCGCCGCCGGATGGAATGGTTCATCGAAAACCGGCCGGACCTCGCCGGCAACCTCGCCTCGCTCACCCGCGCCGGCGTCGGCGAGCGTCGCCTGCTGTCCCTCGTCGGACGCGAACGCCTGCGCCGCTTACTCCAGCGCATGCTCGACGAAAACGAGTTTCTGTCTCCTTACGGCATTCGCTCCCTCTCGAAGTATCATGAGCGGAATCCCTACGAGCTACCCGTTAACGGCGACGTTTATCGCGTCAACTACGAACCGGCCGAATCCCAGAGTGGCATGTTCGGCGGCAACTCCAATTGGCGCGGACCCATCTGGTTTCCCGTCAATTACTTACTCATTGAGTCCCTGCAAAAATTCCACCGCTACCACGGCGACGCCATCTTAGTCGAGTTTCCTTCCGGCAGTGGCAAACAAATGAACTTGGGCGAAGTCGCCGCGGAGCTATCGCACCGCCTCGCACGCCTCTTCTTACCCGATAGCCAAGGCCGCCGGCCTTCCTACGGCGGCGTCGAGAAGTTACAAACCGATCCCCACTTCCGCGACTATCCGCTCTTCTTCGAATACTTCCACGGCGACAACGGCGCGGGCCTCGGGGCGAGTCACCAGACCGGCTGGACCGCCCTGGTAGCCAAGCTGTTGCAGCAGAGCGGGGAATAGTAAATTCCATCCAACCCCATTCCACTAACTACCCCTAGCCCGTCCCGCAAGCGGTGGGTTACACTGGCCAAAGGAATCCCTTCGCGGGGCTAAACGTGTAACCCGCCTCTCACGCGGTGGGCTCAAGGTGAGTGCCTGGATTGAAAGTGAATAAATCATGCGGTCGGAGCACCGAAATGTGCCGGCGGGTTCTACTAACCCTTCCGGCCCTCCTGGCGCAAGAACCCGAGGTCGACTTCATCTGCCCCATGGACCGCGACGTCCACGCCAAAGACCCCGGTAAGTGCCCGCGCTGCGGCATGCGGCTGGTCGCCAGCCTCCCCGACCCCGTCGAATACCCGGTCAACCTCGCCCTCACGCCCCGCCGCCTTCAGCCAGGCCAACCCCTACGGCTGCAATTCCGCATGACTGATCCGCGCACGAAGAGGCCGAATCCCAAGCTCCAACTGATTCATGAGCGGCTCTTCCATCTCTTCGTTATCGGCCCGGGGCTCGACTACTTCGCCCACGAACATCCCACGCTCGAAGCCGACGGTAGCTTCGCCTTGGAAACGCGCCTGCCGACTTCTGGTGCCTACCGGCTGTTGTGCGATTTCTTCCCCGAATCCGGCACGCCGCAGATGGTGGCGAAGACCGTGATTGTGCCCGGCCCGGTGCCCACCTTTCCTGCCCTCACCGCGAGTCTTGAACCCAGGCAGTCGCTCTCGCTCGAGACGGAGCCCGCCCCGCCGATCGCGGCGCAGCGCACCCGCTTGGTCTTCCGGCTCGATCCGCTCGATGGCTTTGAGCCATTTCTGGGCGCTTGGGGACATTTGCTGATCGCGAGCCAGGACCGGCAGGATCTGATCCACACCCACCCGTTCCTCGCCTACCCCGAGCGCGGCCACCTGCAGTTCAACGTGATCTTTCCTCGGCCCGGGGTGCACCGGGTGTGGCTGCAGATCCAGCAGTCCGGCCAGGTGCGGACCGCGCACTTTGACGTGCCGGTAAAGCGCCTGAACTGATCAACGCTACTGTCGCCGTTCCTTCTAGGTGCAGCCGGGTACCGGCCGGAAGTGCGAGTGGCGTCAGGAATTCGTACGGCTGGTTGGCGGCCGAACGAAAGTGAGCAATTTCGAGCAAGGGCTCCGTTGAGCCGTCCGGCAACTCGGCCCAAACCGAGATGGCGGCCCCCTCGGCCATCCGGGTGACGGCGATGCCCCGCGCCGTGAGCGGCTTGGCGAAGACCAGTTGGCCAGCCACGGGAACCCGTAACCCCGCTACCGTTCGGGCAACCGGAGCGGGCAAGGCGGCCGGAGGCAAGTAGCGGGGATCACCGCGAGGCGCTCCGCCTTCCACCCAGTCGGCGATCAGCCCGATCTCTTCCTGGCTGAGTCCGGCTTCATGGCGGAATTGGCCGAAGCCCTTCACTGGGTTCCAGGGCGGCATGCGGCGTTCGAGCACTTCCTCAGCGATCGAACGGGCCCAGGGCCGGGCTTCGTCATAAGTGGCTAAGGCGAACGGCGCCGAGCCCCCGGCGCGATGACAACTGGCGCAGCGTTGCTGGACGATACGCGAGATCTCGCGTGCCCAGGTGATCTTCGTGGTGACGATGTCGTGGCCCAGGATCAGCGAAAAGATCACGGCACCGAACACGCTATTCGGCGCCGGCGGGCTTGGAGGCGGCGGGTTTTGGGGAGACGGCGGGACGGAAGAAATCCCGCCGGTCGATCTTGGCGTCGAAGGTGATATCGAAGAAGCCGATCATCATCTCTTCGTAGCTTTGTTCCCCAAAGCGGACCGTATCCTTGGGGTCGGGGTTGAACGGGTTATTGGGCGAGTTGTCGAACCAGGCGCTGGACTCAATCTGCGCTCCGGCCGGTAGCATGAGCGGCTTTTCGAGGCGGTAGGTGAGCTGCCAGTTGAAGTCGTACCTGGGAACACTGAGCAGGGTTTCGGCCTCTTGGCCCGGCATCTTGATCTTGTATTCGAAGGCCTTGCCGCGCAGGTGCATGTGCGGGAAAAAACTGAGCAATGTGGCCTGATTGGGCATGCGCGCGGGGCGACCATCGACGCGGTAGTTGGGGTCGCCGGGCGCGATGGCGAAGCGATCGTTTTGCGTGCTGAGCGTCATCACGCGCTCGACCGGCGGCTGCTTGGCGAAGATCATGCCGACCTTGCTGTGGTCCTGCGTAGCGCTCTTGCCGTTAGGGGTGTAGTGAACCTGCAGCACCAAGTCGCTACCAGCGCGGACGAATTTGGCTTGGCCGGGCTTCCAGCGGTCCGGCAGATTGCCGGGGGTGTAGATGGTAAGGATTTCGTTGCCGCCGCCGCCGATGTCGCTACGGGCTTTGCCATCCGCCCGGAGGCGGGGAGGCACGAAGGCGACGCCGGGCTCGGCTTCGCCACGGAGCCAGTTGGAGGCGGGGTCGCGGACGAAGATGACAATGTGGTGGACGACGGTGCGGTCCGTCGGCCGGGCTTCCACCGTTTCGACCCACTTGTCCTCGGTGAGGCCCGTCGGGATGACGATGTATTGGTAGTCGACTTTGCCTTCCTTGGGAATGGAGAAGGGCTTGGGCGCCTGGACGACGAGGTCGGGCTGCGGAATGTTCCAGCCGTCGACAAAAGTGGGTTGGGGGCGCTTGTCCTTGGCTGAGCCCTCGGGGGCGCCAGCGTCAGCCCATTGGGCGAGGGTATCGATTTCAGCCTGGGGCATGGACCGGTCGTTCGAAAACTTGCCAAAGTGAGGGTCGGCGAACCAAGGCGGCATACGGCGGCTCAAGGCGTTCTGTTTGATCGACTTGGCCCAAGGCCGGACCTTGGCGTAGGAAGAAAACTCCATGGGGCCGATTTCGCCGGCCCGGTGGCAGGAGACGCAGCGCGAGGAAAGGATCGGCTGGACGTCTTTGTTGTAAGTGGGAGCCTTGTCGGCGGCATATCCGGGCACGAGCGCACCGGCGAACAGGCTCAACAGCAGGGATAGTCGTTTATTTTTCATAAGCATCGGCTTTTCGGGCGTGGCTCCTCTCTTTAGTCTATCCCGAAGAAATCTTCTCCGATTCGAAAATATTTGCCGATGAGCTCTAGAACTCGGTCAATGGGCCGATACGATTCTTAGTATGAAGATTCAAGATCCGAGTTTGTCTGGAATCAATTTGACGACGGGCGGCACGCAGCAAGCGGGCAAGGTGCAGTCGACAGAGCGAGTAAACGGGAAAGCAAACGCGGGCGCCGCGGGGTCGACGGATGCAGTGCTGCTATCGACTTTGAGCCGGGAAGTCGAGGCGTTACAAGCCGATCCGGTACGAGCGGCGCGCCTCGAAAGCCTGCAGGCGGCCGTGGCGGACGGAAGCTATCAGCCGGATTCGCAGGCTTTATCGAAATCGCTGGTGGATAACGCTTTCGAGCAGTCAGGGAAC
>JBBQQS010000443.1:0-4689 GCA_038215525.1 Bryobacterales bacterium | reverse complement strand
CGGGCAAGCGCCGGTTGGAAGCGCCCAAGGCCGCCGCTACCTGCAGGGGGGCGAGGTTGAAAGCCGCCAACCGGGACGCGTTCAGCGTGATGCCGATCTCTCGCTTCTGCCCACCGATCAGGACGGCAGCCGAAACATCGGGGGTCTGCTTCACGACATCGTGAACCTGGGCCGCTACGCGCCGTAGTTCATAGTCTCCGTAGCGTTTGCTCCACAGCGTCAGCGCCAGAATGGGGACGTCGTCAATCGAGCGGGGCTTCAACAAAGGCGTCGAGGCACCGGGAGGAATCAAGTCCATGTTCGCTGCCAGTTTCTGGTTGAGGCGGACAATGGCTTTCTCCTCATCCTGTCCCACCAGGAACCGGACGATTGCGGTTGCAGCGCCGGGGCTGGAAGTCGAGTAGACATACTCCACGCCCGGAATCTCCCACAGTAACTTCTCCATGGGCTTGGTGACGCGCTCCTCCACCTCTTTGGGCGACGCGCCCGGCATCTGCACAAAGACGTCGACCATGGGCACGATGATCTGCGGTTCTTCTTCGCGCGGCAGCTTCCAGACCGCGAAGATACCCAGCAACACCGAACCGGCGATGACCAATGGCGTGAGCTTAGAATTGATCCAGGCGCGGGCGAAGGTGCCGGCGGGTCCTAATTTGCGTGAGCTCATGGGCGAACCTCAATGGGCGAGCCGTCGGTCAGCCCTGGCGGTATTGGCACCACCACTTTGTCCCCTGGACTCAAACCGGACAGCACCTCCATCTGGTCCTTCGTAGTGGCGCCAAGTGTGATCAGCCGCGCACGAGCCATGTTGTTCTCGGCGACGTAGACCGACTGCAGTTGGCCTCGCGTGACGACGGCCGCTGCCGGCACGGTCAACACCCGGTGGACGCCGGTGTCGAAGCGGGCGCGTCCAAAGAGTCCGGCGCGGAGTTCCGGGAGTTGCGGCAAGTCGATCTTCACCGTGCCACTCCGCGCCGCTGCATCCACGGAGGGAACAATCTCTGCGATTCGCGCGGAGAATGTACGGTCGATTCCGTCAATCGTCACCGACACCGTCTTTCCTACCCGCGCGAGCTGCAACTGTGACTCTTCCACTGACGCTTCCAGCCGGTAGGTGCCCTCGCGTTCCATCGTGAATAGCGGGGCACCAGGCACCGCCAGCGTACCCGGCTCAACTGACTTGGTGAGGATAGTGCCCGAGAACGGCGCCGTGATCTCCGCGTATCCCCGTTGGATGGCTGCCGCGCGAATCTCCTGCTCGCTCTGCGCCAGCTTGGCATCCAACTGGACCCGCTTCGCATGGGCCATCTCCAGCCCCGCTTGCGCCGCCTTCCATCGTGCTGACGCTTCGTCGAACTCCTGATTGGTGATGGAGCGTTTGCGTAGCAAATCCTGCATCCGATCGAACGTCACCTGAGCGAGATCTAACTGCGCCTTCGCCGCTGCGATGCCGCTTTCGGCTTCGGGAATTCTGCTCTTCACTTCTTCACGCGCCGCCTCCGCCTGGCGTACGTTGCTCTCCATCTCACGCGCGTCAAGCACCACCAGCACTTGTCCCTCACGCACGCGGTCGCCCACTTGCGCCCGCACTTCGCGGGCATAGCCCATCAGCTTGGCGGCGATGGTGGCCGTCGTTCGCGCGCGCACGGTTCCGGTGGCCTCGTAAGTCGAAGGCCAATCGGTCTCCGCCAGGGTTACCGTTTCCACGCGAATGGACAGCGCGGGCTTGGTTTCAACCTTGCGCGCGGTTTCGCTTCCGCAACCGGCAAGGAGTAAAGATGCGAACAGAAAATAGCGCATTAGTTCAGAACCTCAGAGTTAGCGTTCAGCGTGCCGGCCGCAAATTCCAACATGGCCGCGGCAATGCGCTGGTCGTGTACGGCGGCGGCATAGCGGGTTTGCGTTTCGAGCAAGGCGATCTCCGTGCGCAAGAGATCGGTTACCGTGCTCAAGCCCGCCGCAAAGCGATTTTGGGAAATCCGTAAGCTTTCCTCGGCTTCCGTAACCGAGGCCTGCGCTGACTCAATCCTCTGCTGCGCCGCTTTCAGGCCCGCCCACGCTTGCCGAACCTGCAGGCGGATTCCGGATTCGGCCCGCGCCTGCTCCGCGGCGGTGCGGCGGAGCAAGGCCTGCCCCTCGGCGATCCGGGCCTTGTCCGCGTATCCGTTGAAGAGGTTCCAGCGCAGGCCGATCGACACCAGCCAATTCGCGCCGCCGCGATAAACGAACCGCTGCCGATCCGCCTCGAAGGCGCCATGCAGAGTCACCTGCGGTAGATAGTTACTACGGGCTTCGTCCGCTTGTACACTCGCAATTTCCCCGGCGAGCCTCGATTGCCGAGCCTCCGGTCTGGTATCCATCGCATTCTTTTCGAGGGCACTAATTTCGCCTTGCACCAGCGGTAAAGGGGCGAGCCGGGTGGTGAGTGCATGCTCCGTATCGAGCGGCAATCCGATCGCATCGTTCATCGCGGCGCGGGCGACTTCCACGTCGGCATTGCGCCGGATCTGCTCTTCGCGGATCGCCGCGAGATGCACACGAATGGACAGTACATCCGCATCCGTGGCCATTCCATTCGATCGGCGCGCTTCGGCGCGCTCCAAATCCGCTCCGGCGGATCGCATGGCCTGGGTCGTAACCTTCACCTGCTCCGCGCCAAGTTGGGCGTCGTAATAGTGCCGCACCACCTGCGCGATCACCTCCATTTGACTCCGCCGCGTATCTTCCCGCGACAGGTCCTTACCCAGTTCCGAAGTCCGCACGGCGCGTTTGGTCTTGCCCGCGTCGTAAAGAGGTTGGTCGGCGGTCACCAGCGACTGAAAGTTGTTCAGTGCGCCAGGCCGGTTCAAACTAGTGATGCCAAAGTTGGATTCGCGAAACTGCCGCTGGGTCAACAGCGAGGAGAATACGAACACCGGATTGTCGCTGCGCGTCCACGATTCCGAGTAGTTCACCTTGGGCAGCAGCCCGCTTTTGGCCTGGGTGATGCGCGCTGAAGCTGCGTCAATTGACGCACCTGAGGCTTCAATCACCTTGCTCTTTTGCATGGCCAGACTTACGGCTTCCTTCAGAGACAAGCCTTCCTGGCCGTAAACCGCGATACTCAACGCAAATAGTAGTAACTGCTTTTTCATCGACTTGCTCTCCAAGATGCATTCCGGTGGCCGAGGTGACAGGCTGTCACCTTTTTCTCTTGCGTGCATCCTTAAGGCTGGTGCAAGAGCACTCGTATCGCCAACTCGTTCGCCCCGGTACAATCGAAGCCGGGAGCAACCTGAATGGATCGGCAACTTGAAGTTGAACTGGCTCGGCGCTTACTGGCTGGTGAGGCACAAGCCTTCGACCGGTTTGTGGAACATTTCCGGGCGAAGATCTTTCATTACAGCTGGCTGATGTGCGGGCAGAGGGAGGATGCGGAGGAAGTGGCGCAGGAAACCTTGATGAAGACCTTTGAGAACTTTCGCCAATTGCAGGACCCGGAGCGAGTGCGGCCTTGGGTTTTTCGCATCGCCAAGAACGTCTGCCTGACGAAACGACGGCGAAGCATCTTCGCGCCCGCTCCGGCTCAAGAGCTGTCGCTCGATGCGTTGGTGCCTTCCAGAGACTCTCGCGCCGGTGGTAGGGACGGTAGCATGAAGATCGAAATTGCGGACTGGTCCCACCTGCCGGAAGACTTAGTTCTCAAGACGGAAATGATGAACGAATTGCAGGCCGCAATACGCACTCTTCCAGAGATATACCGCTCAGTGATTCTGCTCAGAGATATGGAGCAGCTTTCTATTACCGAGACGGCCCACATTCTGGAGGTCTCCGAAGATGTCGTAAAGACGAGGCTCCATCGCGCGCGGCTGGCAGTTCGTAAGCACCTGGACGGGCGCCTCCGGAACTCCGTAAAGGAGATGGCCAGATGAAAGCGAATGAACCTAGCGAACAATGTAAGGAAGTTTTCGCGGCTCTCTCCGAGTATCTGGACCTGGAACTCTCGCCAGCCTCCTGCGAGGAATTGGAGGCGCACCTCAGGGGCTGCCCCCCTTGCATCGAGTTCGTGGAAAGCCTACGCAAGAGTATCGATCTATGCCGAGGCTATTCCCCCGGCGAGTTGCCCAAAGCGCTCGGCGAAGAGGCGCGTCACGAACTCCATGAAGCGTATAAGAAAATGCTTCTGGCTCGCGAAGATCACTAATTTGTTTTCCCCACATCCTGTGTATTCATTTCACCGATTCTGGGTCCGTACGGATGAAGGGAGAAGAATGTTTTGGGCGTGAGTGAGGCTGGAAGGGTTACGCCCGCCCGTTGGGCGGTCTCCAGACCCTGTCTTTAGCCGACGCCTGCGCGCTTGTGACGACCTAGAAAGTGTCACAAGCGGCGTCGTCCCGCAGAGTACCGGCCGGAAGCCCGCCGGCAACTCCTCGGCCGCCACCGCATCGAAGGCGATATGTGGCAAGCCGACAAACCCCGCTGCCAGCCGCTCTCCTCCGGATTCCGCAACAGCACGCCCTCTACGCCCAGCGATACCAGCAGCGTCGCCGCCCACGCCAGCACCGCCGGCGACCGTGACACCACCGCCACCAACACCGCTAACGCCGGCATCTTCTAAACTTCCAGCACATCCTGCATCGACTTCAAGTGCACCAACTCCACCGGAGCCCCTCGCACGGCCGTTCTCACGTGCGTTACCTGCCCGGACTG
>JBBQQS010000442.1:0-4689 GCA_038215525.1 Bryobacterales bacterium | reverse complement strand
CCCGTGAGCCTCACCGCGGCCTTTCTCGCTTGGTGGCGCTGATGCCGATGGTCGGGTTCGCTGGCGCCGGACGGGGATGGCTGCGGCAGGTCGCTGTTGGCTGTGTCCTGACAGTTTTTGCCTGGGGGGGGCTGGGTTTCGCGCTGAACGGGTCGCCTTGGGCCGTGGTCGCCCATGCCTGCCTCTCCCACGTCTTTTTTGCCGGTACCGTCGCTTTGTGGATGGGCTCCGCGCCGTCTCCCCTCATAATGGAGCCGATGCCCGATACCGGCTCGCCTTCCCTCCGCACGTTGAGCCAAGTGGCTCCCGCGGCGGTGATGATCCAGATTTTCCTGGGGGCGATTTACCGTCACCTGAGCCTGCCGGTGTGGCCGCATCTGGTCGGGTCTTTGCTCGTCGCCTGTCTGTTGCTTTACACGGGCATAGTAGTGCTCGAAGGCGAGGCACCGAATCCGGATTTGCGGCTCTCGGCGCTGTTTCTGATGGGCGTTACGGTGACCCAGATGGCTTTCGGCTTAGGCGCGTTCCTAGGGCGCGTGATGGCCGGCGACGGTTTGCCGCCCGAATGGTGGATGATCGCTTCGCGCACTATCCATGTGCTTACGGGCGCGCTTACCCTGGGCGCGACTGTGGCCTATGCGATGCAGGTATTTAATCACGTCCACCCGGGCGGCCGGCGGCATCCAATGGATGTGGACAACAATAGGGTAGGAGAGAGTGTGGTGGCATGAAGCCATATATAGAACTAACGAAGCCCCGCATCACGTGGCTCATCCTCATGAGTACCGGAATCGGCTATGTCTTCGGCGGTAGCCACACCAGTTTCGACTGGTTGCTGTTGCTACATACGCTGATGGGCACCGCACTGATCGCCTCCGGCACCGCGACCTTCAATCAGTGGTACGAGCATAAGGCCGATGCCTTGATGAATCGCACGAAGGGCCGGCCGATTCCCAGCGGGCTCGTCACGCCGTTCCAGGCCTTCTCTTGGGGTCTGTTGCTGTCCGTCGCCGGTTTTGCCGAACTCTGGCTTGGCGTCAACCCACTTACCGCTCTGGCCGGGCTCTTCACGCTGGTCACCTATTTGTTCCTCTATACGCCGATGAAGCAACAGCATTGGCACGCCACCACCATCGGTGCCGTGCCCGGTGCGATGCCTCCGGTGATCGGCTATGCCGCCGCCAGCGGTGTCATCAATTGGGAAGCGGCCGCTCTCTTCGCGATTCTCTTCGTCTGGCAGTTCCCACATTTTTACGCCATCGCCTGGATGTATCGTGACGACTACGCCAAGGCGAGCATTAAGATGCTGCCCGTAGTCGAGCCCGATGGCGATTCCACCGCGCGCCAGATCCTGTTCTTCTCTATCCTGCTCATCCCCGTCAGTTTCCTGCCGACTTGGCTGCATATGACCGGCACGGTGTACATCGTCGGCGCCGCCATCATGGGCATCGTCTTCCTGCGCGCTGCGGCCAAGGTCGTCAAGAGTCGCACCATTCCGCTCGCCCGTGGCGTGTTACTCACCTCGGTGATTTACCTGCCCGTGCTGTACGGGCTCATGCTCCTCGACCGGCAATGATCCGGGTCTTCGCGCTCTTCCTGCTGCTGGCTGGCTGTCAACGCGGGCCGGACTTGCCCATTCTCTACGACGTCCCCGCGTTCACCCTAACGTCCGAACGTGGAGAGCCCTTCGCTAGCGACACTCTCAAGGGCCAAGTCTGGCTTGCCGACTTCATCTTCACTAACTGTCCTGGTCCATGCCTGCGCATGAGCACCCAGATGAAGAAGTTCCAGTCGCAGGCGCGCCTCGTCTCTTTCAGCGTCGATCCCCAGCGCGACACCCCAGCCGTGCTCGCCGCCTACGCCCGCCGCTACCAGGCCGATCCCGCCCGCTGGACCTTCCTCACCGGCCCCCTCGAACAGCTCAACTATTTAAGCCGCACGGTCTTCAAAATCGGCGACATCGAAGCCGACCTCACCCACTCTACGCGCCTGGTGTTAGTTGACCGGCAGATGCGCATCCGGGGCTTCTACGACTCCGCCGACGCCGACGATCTGGCCAAGCTCAAAGCCGCCCTCGACCGGCTCTAACCGGCTAGGAGGCAGCCTCGGTCCCACCCATAAGTCAATTAAAATAAACCACTTAACCATGAACGGGGGCATCCACGCGCATCCCTGGGTTTCCTTTCAAGCCATTAGAAATAAGACACTTAGGGCCATATCGATTTTCCTCCCCAAACTATTCCCCTAGCAACGTCCCCAACGTCTGCCGCAGCCGTTCGAGCTTCAGGATCAACGACCTTACTTCGCTCTCGTCCAACCCACTGAACGCATCAATGCCCGCTTGATCGATCGGCGTGTCAATGTCTTCCAGCAGCCGCAGGCCTACCGGCGTAATCCAGCAGAACACCTGCCGGCGATCCCGCTCGCTGCGTTGGCGACGCACCATCTTCTTCACTTCCAGCCGGTCCAACAGCCGCGTGATGCCGGGGGTCTGCTCGATCATCCGCTCTCCGATATCGAGCGTCGGTAGACCTGCTTCGCCTGCGCCGCGCAAGATACGCAGGACGTTGTACTGCTGAATGGTAAGGCCATGCGGCTCCACGATGCGGTGATAGTTACGCTGGATCAAATCAGCGGTACGCATCAAGCCAACGGCCGCCTCGTGCGCGGGGCTCCGAAAAGGTTTCGTTTGGCGAATCTCTTTGAGGAGAAGGGAGTCTGGCACCCCTAAAGCGTAACTTGCATTGGTTGATCCGTCAATTTATCTGGGTGTATGCTTTAGTTATGGCCCGCGGTTGGGAAAGCAAGGACATCGAAAGCCAGCAGGAGTTGCGCCAGGTGGCGCGCCAGCCGGAGCGCGAGATGACCGCCCGCGAACAGGAACTCCACAGTCTAGAACTCACCCGCACCCGCGTCGCCGCCGACCTTGCCCGCGCCACCCATCCCCGCCACCGCATGCAGGTGGAGGATGCTTTGGCCCACCTTGACGCCCAAATCGCCCTGCTGACATCGTAAGAATCCTACTTTCGATCCCGTTAAAGGGAACTTACTTCGGGAGGAATGCGTATCGCGAGAAAGCATGCCGCGTTTCCTATTGCCGTTTACCCTGTTCACCGCCGGCTTTGGCCTGATGATCCCGGCTGCGGCTGGACTATTCACTGCCAACTACAGCGCGTTCCGCCAATACATCAGCGAACTCGGCGCGATGGGCATGCCACAAGCCGCTCTAGTGAACTACGGCATCTTTCTGCCTACCGGGATCCTCAACTTGGTTTCCGTTGGCTGGCTAATCGCGGCCCTACCGCGCCATTACAAAACGCCTGCCTTTTTGCTTTTTGGCCTCGCCCTTGGCAACTTCGGCGCCGTGGTTTTCCCCTGTGATATGGGGTGTCCGGCCATGGGCTCCGATCGGCAAGCGGTGCACAACTTGCTCGGGTTGCTACAGTACGGAACTGGCGGACTGGCACTTATGTGGATGAGCCGCCGTGCTGCGTACCCGTTGGGCGTCGGCCTCGGATTGCTCGTCCTTGGCTGTCTCGTGCAGATGGGCGGCCCCGGCATCGAAATGCGAGGACTGTGGCAGCGCGTCGCCGAACTCTGCCTCTACGGCTGGCTGCCCTTCTGCGCTTGGCGCTTTACCGGAATTACCGCTGGCCGGCGCGGGGTATCATTGAGCCTGGAGCCCTAATCGGGAGTACGCCAAACGAGCGCCAAAGCCCTGATGACGATCGAAGATTTTGCGCAACTGCAGATCTCCGAGACCGGGGATTTCGAACTGGTGGAAGGGGAACTTATCCCCTTGTCGAGTAAGACTCCTCGTTATTCTCGGGTACGCGACGCGATTCTTTTTCACCTCTACGGGTACTTTCGCAAGAGCACGATCGGCGAAGCGATCGCCGAGGTCGACTGTCGCTTGACCGCCAGTACCGTTCGTCGCGCCGAGGTCTCTGTTTTTCTGAGTAACCGCGTCCAGATTGACCCGGGCACCATCCCCGTCGCGGCCCCGTCGCGGGCGTCCCGGATATTGCCGTGGAAGTGCTCTCGAAGTCAGAGACGGCCATCGTGTCCGGCTTCTCCATTTCGGTCTCTGAACTGTTACGGATCGGTCGTTAACTAAATACAAAAAAGCATTCGAAGTTCGCTCGGAACTGAGCCGCCGCGTGGCCGCCGACCTCGCCCGCGCTTGCGTTAACCGCTTAGGCCAGCACGCCTGGCAGCCGACCCGTGGAGTCAGCGAAGCGCTCGACCGGAGCGCCCAGCACGTCCAGCAGACTCACATACAGGTTCGACAGCGGCGTATCCTTGTCGTACGACAAGTGTTGCCCGGTCGCCAAGCGGCCACCGCCGCGGCCAGCGAGCAGCAAGGGCAAATTGTGCGGATCGTGCTTGTTGCCGTCTCGGAAGCCGCTGCCGAAGAGGATGGCCGAGTTGTCGAGCACGGTGCCTTCGCCCTCCGGCATTTGCCGCAGTTTCTGCAGCAGATACGCATACTGCGCCACGTGCCAGCGATTGATCAACTGATACTGGTGCAGGCTTTCGGGGTTATTCTCATGGTGCGACAAAGAATGATGCCCGCCCTTCACGCCATCGACGAAGGAGAAGTTCTGGTTGCTCACTTCATTGCCGAAAATGAAGGTGGCAATGCGCGTGGTGTCGCTTTGGAAGGAGAGCGCGATCATGTCCATCATC
>JBBQQS010000441.1:0-4696 GCA_038215525.1 Bryobacterales bacterium | reverse complement strand
GCGCATCGGGGGCCTGGAAGTCGGCGAGGGTGAGGACGAGCGCTAGGAGGATTTGCAACATAGGGTTTCGACGATGCCGTTCAGACGAAAGATGGCGTGCTGCAGGTGTTGGACCTGGTCTTCGAGGGTGGCGACGCGGTTGAGGGTTTCGGGTTGGCTATATACCGAGTGTCCGTTGGATCCTGGGTGGCCGTTGGTTGGAGCCGGGTGGCCGGAGTTTGGGCCGGGCTCCAGGAGAAGGAGCATGGCTTCGCGGGCGATGTCGGAGAGACTACGGGCTCCGACTTCGTCACAACGGCCTTTGAGGCGTTCAAATTCTTCGTTCGAGAGGCGGATGCTGACCATCCGGGTGCGTCTTGCGATGGCCATGGGTTTTGCCTGCGGGCGGTTTTTCTAGAGAGCGGGTTCGACGTCGAGGCGGTCGATTTCGGTGGAGATGGAGCGCTGGAGCAACTCGAGGGAGACGACGAGCCGGTCTTCCTGCTTCACCTTGAGGAGCATGCCTTCGAGGCCTTTGAGGGGACCGCGACGGACGCGGACGCGTTGGCCTTCGTGCATGAAGGGGTGGGGTCCGAAGCGGAGGCCGGAGGCGCTGACGCGGCGGATGGCGTCCATTTCGGCTTCGAGGATGGGCTCGGGTTTGGTGCCGTAGCCGACGATGTTGACGACGCCCGGGGCGCTGAGGATGGTGTAGATGCGCTGGATATCGATGCGGCAGAAGACGTAGCCGACGAAGAGGGGGGCTTCGATTTCGCGAACCCGGTCGCTCCATTGACGGCGATCGCGGTAGAGCGGGACGTATTCCTGATAGTCGTTGGCGCGTAGGTATTGGGCCAGGGTGCGTTCGTAATTGGAGCGAACGCGGATGGCGTACCAAGGGTAAAGGAACGGGAGCGGCGGGGGGGCGGCGAGAAACGTGTGGGCGAGCAAGGGCGATTCCTCCGAAAAGGCCATTTTTAGGCGGGCTTCGCCCCCTTCGGTCACATCCAGAGGATGGCCATAGGATTTTCCCGAGCGAACAGATGGAACAGAGGCAAGGGTTCGGCCAACGCTTGCTTGGCATCGATCTAGGGGTAATTACTGAGACTGGAGAATAACATGCGCTCTCGGGACGGTCAATAGTAAATCTGACATTTGTCATACAGGCGCTGACAAATGTGATGCGCGCCGAAGGTGAGGAGGGGGCGTAAACTATTGGAAAGGTGCAAGATAGGGATTTCCTGGAGCAATCGCCAGCGGAAGAGAAATAATTTCTATCGGGTGCAATTGGGGGGCATGTTTCGGCGCGGAATGGGGGAAGTCGGGAATAACTGGAGGTTGGATTTCGCGACAGGAGGGACTAACTCAGTCGTCAATTGATGGCTTAGAGGAATGGGTATATCTCTTCGGACGACGACCTATGCGGATGAATTTCCCATTACGGGGGTAATTCGCCGAATTATTATTTGAAATGACCAGGATCAGGAAGCTCTCTTCACGATGGCGTGCACAAATGCATTCGCTGGTAACCCTCGGCGGCTGTGCCGAGGAAATGAGTGTAAGTTTTTTAACGCGGCGAGATGTCGCAGCGGCCGAGGGTGTAAGAATGATGGTGTCAACGTCCCCTGACCCACGAACTGGGCGGCGAGAGGCACGACGTCGTCGGCCATGGAGCGGAACTTGCGCGATAGCAAGAGCCCGAAGACCTGGGCCGGACGGGGCGGGATGTGACGCGGGACCGTAGCGGAGCGTTCGAACGGTGGTTGATTGCCAAGCATCAAACGTGGTTAGTGGTTTCGACGAGAAGATGATCAAGCTTGAGACGCGGGACATGAGCATGCGCGATATGCAGGCACAGGTTACAAGAAATTTAGGGCGTGGAAATAAGTCCGGGGCTAATTTCCGAAGTTACGAATGAATTGTTGGCGGTTGAGTCGCTTCTCAGCATTGCTCTGTCCTGAGGCCAGGAAACCAATCTTGTACCCCACCGCTGGAACCCGTAACGGACTTACAGGTAAAACCTGACACGAGCTACGACGGGGGTCTTTGCGAGCAAGAGGCATCAGGTCTCTAGAGCGGCGAAATTGGGGGAAGGGGGCGGTTGTACCGCGGGTGGCAGTTCATCGGAAATGGGCTGAGATGGAAGGTTACCTTGATGGCGTGGGGGATTATCTCAACGAGCGGGTCAGGAAATCTCCGCGGCGGAGCGGCTGGTGGAATATTGCCGATCGATCAAAGTGCACGTCTGCGCGTCCGCCGAGTTTTGTATGACAATTCCTGAAGGACTCGATACAAGGGGGATATCGGTGGGTCCACCGCCAGAGAGCACGATTTGGGACCCATCTTTTTGGCAGTATCTAGTCGGACCGCTAGCAAAGAGGCTTCGTCTGGTTTTCTGGCGCTTGGGTTGGCCGGTCTAACGAGGGATGATCGAGGGGAAGTGTTTGAGGAGGTTGGTGCGCCCGGAGTGATTCGAACACCCGGCCTTCTGGTTCGTAGCCAGACGCTCTATCCAGCTGAGCTACGGGCGCACAGACTTCTAAAAGATACCATAACCACCCGGAAATAAAAAAGCCCCGCCGCCCATTCCGGGTCAGCGGGGCTTTCGTCGGAAGAATCTCGTCGCTTAGTGGGACATCTTCACTTTGTATCCGCCCTCAGCAGTCTGCTCACGATAGGCCGTGTGGCAGGTCTTGCAGCTGGACGCCACGCCGCCGAAGGCAGCCGTCGCGGCCGCCTCGTCGTTCGCCTTCGCCGCTGCAGCCAATTCGCCGGCGCTCTTGGCGCTCTTGGTCGCCCACTCCTCGGCTTCCGTCATGTGGTGCTCTTTGAAGAACGCCGCGCCGGCGGTCATGCTGCTCTGGATGGTCATCGCCGCAGCTTCCGCGTCGGGACCGGTCTTGCCGCCCTTTTTCAAGGCGCCCATGGACTTCTGCGTGGCCTTCATCGCCGTGGCGAGTTCGGCTTCGGTGACGGCGAATAGGGTGAATGCGGCTAAAAAGCCGGTTGCGAGTAGAATACGGGAACGCTTGGTCATGAGGAAAAGAGTATCACTGCCGCAATCCATCCGCAACCGCGATATGATCGCAAGCGTATGAATCGACGCCATGCCCTTAGCCTTTTTGCCGCTCACGTGGCGGCTTCGCCCCTGATGCGAGCCGACGTGATGGACGCCGACGTCACCGGACCCGTGAATGTCTACGAGTTCGAAGAAGTCGCCAAACGCAACCTCCACAAGTTCGCCTACGACTTCATTGCCGGCGGCGTTGAAGACGAACGCACCCTCCGCGCCAATGTCGAAGCCATCGGCCACTGGGACCTTGTCCCCCGCGTCATGGTCGACGTCTCCAATGTCGATCTCTCGCTCGACCTCTTCGGCATGAAGCTGAACTCGCCGATCATCATCTCCCCCACCGGCGGTAAGGACCTCGTCATGCCCGGCGCCGAAGAGGTGGTCGCCAAGGCCGCGCTCAACTCCAAAACCGTCATCTGCTCCGCCACCGGTGCCAAGAAACTCCTCGATGCCGGCGAGCCCCTCACTTGGTGGATCAACGGCATCGGCCAGCCCAACAAAGCCGCCGCCGTCAACTTCGCCAAACGCACCGAAGACGGCGGCGGCAAGGCCATCGTGCTGACGGTCGACAATGCCTACCAGTCCAACCGCGACCGCAACAACCGCAATCGCTTCGACTACGGCATGATGAGCCGCGGCGCTCCCAAGCCCGGCGAGCCCACGCCCAAGCCCGTCAACCCCGCGCTGGCCGCCAAGTGGCAGCCCCACACGCCGAACCTCACCTGGGACTATATTGACTGGGTCCGCAGCGCCAGCAATCTGCCGATCATACTGAAGGGCATCCTTGCGCCCGAAGTTGCCGAACTCGCCGTGCAGCGCGGCGCCTCCGGCATCAGCGTCTCCAATCATGGCGGCCGTCAGCTCGATGGCGCCATCGGTACGCTCGATGCGTTGCCCGAGGTCATCGAAGCCGTCGCCGGACGCATTCCGGTCCTGGTCGATGGCGGCCTTCGCCGCGGTAACGACATCTTGAAAGCTCTCGCCCTCGGTGCCCGCGCCGTTCTGGTCGGCCGCGCCCCCCTCTGGGGCCTCGGCGCCTTCGGTCAACCCGGCGTCGAACGCGTCATGTGGATGTTGAACGCCGAACTCAAGCTCGCCATGGCCCTCGCCGGCCAACCGAACTTGGGCACCATCACGCGGAGGCTGGTGCGCCGGCACACCGCATGAGAATCCTGCTCTTATTCTGCGCTCTGGCGGCCAGCGCCCAGGTACATCAGCTCTGTAAGCCTTGTCATACCGAGGCCGCCGGCGACGTCGAAAGTCACCCGCACTTTGCGAAACAGGTGAGTTGCGACGCTTGCCACGGCACCAGCGAAAAGCATCGCCTCGCCGTTGGCGGTGCCGCCCCGGACAAAGTTGCCACCCGGGAGCAAGTGCCTGTCCTCTGCGGCGGCTGCCATGTCGTCGAACGCAAAAGCTACGAAACCAGCAAGCACTTCACGGTGCTGGCCGCCGGCAACAAAAGCGCCCACTGCGCCACCTGCCACGGCAACCACGCCCCCCGCCCCCTCGCCGCTATGGCCGCCCGCTGCCAAACCAGCCACACCGAACAGCCCCCTGCCTGCACCGCCAAACCCACTGTCACCGCCAAACCCACAGTCACCGCCAAACCCACAGTCACCGCCAAACCCACAGTCACAGCCA
>JBBQQS010000440.1:0-4720 GCA_038215525.1 Bryobacterales bacterium | reverse complement strand
GGCTTCCCCGGTGCCAAAGATCAGAGCCTCGATGCGCGCCGCATCGGCGGTGGCCATCGTCGCCAATAACGGTTCCAGTTTGGACAGGCTGCCCTCGGCTCGGCCAAAGATGCGGTAGGCCTCTTCGCCCAATACCACTTGGCCGGTGGCCAGGTCCAACTCGCCGGTGCCCACATGCGCCGTTGCGGCCGTCATTTGCAGGCGCGCCTCGGTCTGGTGCAGGAGTTGTTCCACCGCCTTGCGATCGGTGATGTCCGTCAGGGCACCGCTGATTAAGGCCGGCCGCCCGGCGGCATTCCGCAAGCTCACCTGAGCCCGGGCCCAGACCCAAACCAGGCGTCCATCGGAGCGCCGGTATGAGACCTCGAACGACACCCGGTCGGCGGCGCCTTCCTCCAGCGGACCCAACCACTTGGTGAGCTTCTCTGGCGGCACGCTGCTTTTCGGTGGTTCGCCCAGCATCATCCGCCAAGGATCGGAAACGTAGATCTCCTGGCGCTCCAGGTCCCACTCCCAGAAGCCGTCCTGCCCGGCGGCGCTCATCCGCGCGAGCCGGGCGTCGCTGGCGCGCAGGGCGGCGTTTTGTTCCTTGCGGGTGGAGATGTCGGAGAGGAAGGCGACAGACACGAAATCGCCGTTCGTAGACCGGCCATAGCTAATCGCCACTTCCACCGGAATTTCGCTTTGGTCTTTGCGAAGGCCGGTGATCTCGCGGCCGACGCCCATGCGGCGAATGGTAGGCTGCTGCCGGTAATCCTCGAAATGTTGCGTATGGGCAATGCGCAGGCGTTCGGGAATCAAACAGGACAGGGGCTCTCCCACCAATTCACCGCGCGTGTAACCGAATTGCTCCTCCACCATCCGGTTAGCAAACAGGATGATGCCGGCGGCGTTAACGGCCACCACGCCTTGCGCGGGGCTTTCACAAATCGCATCCAGCAGCGCGTGCGAGACCTCTGGCGGCGCGCCCTCAATCGGTTGAGCTTTGGGGGACATCGGTTTCCGTTCGAGGGCACGGAGCGCGCACCCTCCTCGGTATTGTACGCGTGCGCGAACGCAAAAGTACAGCTAGCGTTTTTACGAGGTGCAGCGGTGAAGAAAGGCCCTTAAACTTTGGCCTTCGGCGAATCGATGATCGGCACGGTTTGCGCCGCCGCGTCCAGGGCGGGCACGGGCACCGTGATCTCGAGCAGACCATCCGTGAAGCGCGCCGTGGCTTGATCCGCTTTGGCGCCCTTTGGCAAGGGCAGCGCCCGATAGAAATGGCCGTAACTGCGTTCCGAGCGATAGGAGCCGTTCTTTTTCTCTTCTTTCTGCTCTTTCCGTTCGCCCTCGAGACACAATTGATCGCCCGTGATCGTCACCTTCACTTCCTCTTTTTTGAGGCCCGGCAGTTCGGCCGTCACGATCAAGTTGCCGTTGGACTCTTTCACCTCCACGGCGGGCGCCCACATTCCGCTATTTGCCGGGGCGCCTAAGGTACGGTCCATCTCTTCGGCAAATTGCCGCATCAGGCCAAACGGATTCAGGTGGAACAGGCTCGACCGGAATAGCGGCGAGTCAAAACCCAAACCGAGCGGCTGTTTTTCCGCTTTGGTTAACTCAGTCATCTTCGTTTCTCCTTGTCTCAGATCGATCAAATTCACCCCGCCGCCGTCATCGCTGACGGCTTCAATGGAGTGCATCACATTCTTCGTGGTCGACGCGCCGTGTTACCACCGACTCGTTTAGCCTTCGGTCGCGCAAGTGCGGGCCGCTGGCAAGCTGAAGTAAAAGGTCGAACCAGAGTTCGGTGTGGACTTCGCCCAAATCTTCCCGCCGTTCCGTTCCACAATCTTTCGGCAGGTGGCTAAGCCAATACCACTTCCCGCGTATTCGGTTCCGTGTAGCCGCTTGAACGGTTGAAAAATCACTTCGGCATACTCCGGCTCGAAGCCTTGCCCGTTATCCGCCACGGCGATTACCCATTGGCCGACTTGTTTTCGCGCGGAAATTTCGATGCGGGGCGCCAGCGTTGGCCGCCGGTACTTAAGGGCATTCTCGATGAGGTTTTGGAATACTTGTTCCACATGGGTTCTTGACACTACGACTGAAGGAAGAGATCCGTAAACGATCTCGGCACCAGTTTCACGCAGCTCACCATCCAAGCTTTCTATCGCGCTTCTCACCCCCGCTTCCAGCGGGGTAACCTGCCCAGTCGCGGTGTCATCCGGTGACCCCACGCGGGCGTGGGCTAGCAGATCTTCTATCAACTCCCCGGCGCGCCGGGCGTTAGATTGAATTATTTGCGCAAGTTGACCAGCTTCCGAATCAGTATCGCCGCACTGCTTAGTCAAAAGCTGAGCACATAAACTGACGGTTCGGATCGGCGATTTCAGGTCGTGCGACACTGCGTAGGCGAATCGCTCCAAATCTTCATTCGACCTTTTCAACTCTTCATTTTCTCGTCGCAGTAGCTCGCTTGTCCGGCGATGGCGTGATAACCGGACTTGAAAATGTTCCGTTTTATTTTGAAGCGCGTCAACCAGACTCTCTCTGCTGAGGCCGGCTTCGGAAATACAGTCATTGGTCATTTCGCGTCCGGCCATTTCCTCGTCTCCGCTTCCGCTGAATAGAACCGTTGGCAATCCAAGCCCGCCAATCCGCTCCGGCAACATACTCGGCAACTCAATTCCGGTCATGGCCGAAGGGATTCAAGTAGAATAAACTCGACCGGAACAATGGCGAGTCAAACCGCAAACTGAGCGGCTGTTTTGCCTTTTTAGTTAAATCAGACATCGTCGTTTCTCCTTATTTCAGATCGATCACAATTCACCCCGCCGCCGCCATCACCGCCTCCGGGACGCCTCCGAAAGCAGCCAGCCGACGGTGATCGCTGACGGCTTTGATGGTGCTCATCACGTCCTCGCAGTCGAGCACGCCGTATTTGCGGTCAGCCGCCAGGATGATGTCGTTGAGGGCGAGCAGCCCTTGCAATTCGCCGGCTTCATTTACCACCGGCAGACGCCGCACCTTGCCACGGCGCATCTCCGCTAGGGCTTGGTGGATCTGCTGCTGTGGCTGGCAGGTGAACAGGTCGCGGGTAGCCACGTCGTCCACCCGCACCGCCGCGGCCGGCGTTCCGCGCGTGCCGAGCGCGATGCAAATGTCACGGTCAGTGATCATGCCGTCAAGCCGGCCATCGCGCACCACCGGCAGCACGCCGCAGTCCCCGCCCCACATCAGGGCGGAGGCTTGGGCCAAGTTCGTTGACGGGGCGCAAGTCAGAGTATCGGTCGTCATCAGATCGCTTACCTTCATAGGCTTCCTCTTCCAATAGCTCAGGCACAAAGTGCAGGGCCGGCCGGTAGGTCCAGCCCATATTTCTTCATCTTGTAGCGCAGACGGTCACGGCTGGTTCGGAGCGCGCGTGCGGCCCGCGACTGGTTCTGCTCGCTCCGGTGCAGCGCTTCGAGCAACAGCCGCCGCTCGTACTCCTCCAGTACGTTCGCGACGCCGCCGCTGAGCACCTGGGGCACAGGTAAATACTCGGGCAATGCGGGGCTGAGGCTGGGTTCTCGCAAATACTTGGGCAAATCTGCCAGCCAGATGGTTCCGCCGTCGGCCAGCATGCACGCGTAACCCATCACATTCTCTAACTCGCGGACATTGCCGGGCCAAGTGTGACCTTCCAGACGGCCCAGCACTTCTCCGGCGATCGCGCTCACCGGCCGGCCATTCTGCGCGGCCCAGCCGGCCGCAAAATGACGAGCCAATTCCGGCACGTCGTCCATCCGCTGGCGCAGCGGCGGCATTTCGAGTTCGAGCATCGAAAGCCGGTAGTACAGATCTTCCCGGAAGCGCTTCGCCTGCACTTCCTGCCGCAGATCGCGGTTGGTGGCAGCGATAATCCGCACGTCGACCTTGCGCGGCGTGACCGACCCCACGCGCAGTACTTCCTGCTGTTGCACGACGCGCAGCAGCTTGGCCTGCGTGGGCAAGGGCAGGTCGCCGATTTCGTCCAGAAACAGGGTGCCTTGGTGCGCCATTTCAAAGAGGCCGGCTTTGTCGCGGCAGGCATCGGTGAACGCGCCGCGCACGTGGCCAAATAACTCGCTTTCGAATAGTGTCTCCACCACCGCCGAGCAATTGAGCGCGATCAGTTGACCCGGGTTGCCTGGCCGCGCCGCATGCAAGGCTTGGGCGGCCAATTCCTTTCCCGTTCCCGTTTCGCCCGTAATCAAAGCGGTGCGGAAGTAGGGGGCCACCCGCTCAATCTGCCGCGCGACATCGCGTAGCAGAGGGCTGTGTCCCACCATACCGGCCAAGCTGGCCATGCCGGCCATGCCGGCGAGAATGGGTTCACGATTTAAGGGGGTCACCAGGGGCCACGTTCCATACCGATAAGCCTACCCCCCTACTTCCGTTGGGAATACTCGTAAATTTCCGGGGCTTCTCCGGTTTCTTCTCCGGGGCTTCTTACTGGGTCACCAGGAGAGCGGCGATTATTTCCGCATCGGTAACGGGGGCAAAGTCGACGTACCAATCGCCCACGGCGTGGAGCCGGTCCGGCGTTATTAGGTAAACGCAATCGTCCGCTTCCCGGCTCAAGCGGTGGCAAGCTTCCGTCGAAGCCACCGGGGCGGCCACCGCGATGAGTCTGGCCCCGGCGCGCCGGGCCAGGCGGCAGGCGGCCAGCATGGTAAGCCCGGTGGCCAGGCCATCGTCCACCAACAGCACT
>JBBQQS010000439.1:0-4760 GCA_038215525.1 Bryobacterales bacterium | reverse complement strand
GCCAGGACCAAGGCATCCGAACGCCAGAATCCGCCGGTGCTGACTCCGCCGAAGAGGTCGACCCAGTCGAAAAAATGGGGGAGTGACATCGCTGGATTTCGCGTTTGCGAGAAGGTCCAATCGAATGAGGTGCCCGGATTGCCTGGCGCATCCCGCCCCTCTTACCATGGCCGTAAGAACACGCGCCAGTTCTTCAGTTTCATCCTTTCGATCAGGATTCCCGCGCCGGCAAAGATCGTGCTGAATAGCCTTTTTGCAGGGCGTGCATTTCCGGCGTGAGTCGCGCGGAGGCTGATCCAGCAACTTCGATGCGGCGTTTGACTGCTCATCCGTTGTGGTGAGCTTCCCAAACTACGACACCCGGGAAATATCTGCTCCCGCCGACTTCAGCTTCGCCTCAATCCGCTCATAACCACGATCAATGTGATAGACGCGGTCGATCACGGTCTCGCCCTTCGCCACCAGCGCGGCCACCACCAAAGACGCGCTCGCACGCAGGTCCGTCGCCATCACTTGCGCGCCGCTCAATCTTGAAGGCCCGGCGACGATCGCCTGCCGCCCTTCGATGCGGATGTTGGCCCCCATGCGCGACAACTCCGGCGCATGCATGAAGCGATTCTCGAAGATATTCTCTTTCACGAAGGTGATCCCTGTGGCCTGCGTCATCAAGGCCATAAATTGCGCCTGCAAGTCGGTGGGGAAGCCGGGATGCTCCTCGGTGGTGATATCAGTCGATCGGAGTCCGCTACCCGCCCGCACCAACAGCGTATCGGCGTTCTCTTCGGTCACCAGCACACCCGCCTGCCGCAGCTTAGCGATCAACGCGCCCAAGTGCAAGGGCTGGCAGCCGGTCACCCTCACCTCGCCGCCGGTGATCGCCGCCGCGATTACGAAGGTGCCCGCCTCAATGCGGTCCGGGATGATCCGATGGGTCGCGCCGTGCAGGCGGGCGACGCCTTGCACGCGAATCGTCGAAGTGCCTGCGCCGGTGATCTTTGCGCCCATTTTCAGCAGCAGATTGGCGACGTCCTCCACCTCCGGCTCTCGCGCCGCGTTCTCGATGATGGTCTCGCCGTGGGCTAAGGTAGCGGCCATCATCAGGTCCTCGGTTCCGGTGACGGTGATCTTGTCGAAGGTCACTAACTGCCCTCGAAGCCCCTGCGGGGCGCGGGCTTCAATATAGCCATGGTCCTGATGCGTGGTGGCGCCAAGCGACTCAAGCGCCGTCACGTGCAGGTTGATCGGCCGCGCGCCGATCGCGCAGCCGCCGGGCATCGACACCCTCGCCACTCCGGCGCGGGCGACCAAAGGCCCGAGCACTAAGCTTGACGCCCGCATCGTCTTCACCAGGTCGTAAGGTGCCTCAGGCTTCGACAATTCCGTCGCGGCCACGGTAACGCTGTGGCCCTCGCGCTTCACCGTTGCGCCCGTATACTCCAACAACCGCTCCATCGTGTTGATGTCGCGCACGTTGGGGATGCCTTCTAAAGTCACCGGATCCGCCGTTAGCAAACAAGCCGCGAGTGCGGGCAAGGCAGCGTTCTTTGACCCACTGGTCTGTATCGTGCCCGACAGCCGCTGGCCTCCGCGAATCAAAAATCTGTCCATTTACTTCTCTCCCGCGAGCCGGATGGCCTTGCGTACTTGGCCACTGGCCTGTTCCAGCAGTTCAGCCGCATGCGCTTCGGAGACGTTCGCCGCCTGCGATATGATTCGCCTCGCCCGATCCACCAGCTTTTCGTTGCTCGGCTTCACGTTCACCATCAGGTTCGAGTACACATACCCCAGCCGCACCATGGCCATCGTGCTCAGCATATTCAAAACCAGCTTCGTCACCGTGCCGGCCTTCAAACGCGTCGACCCCGTAATCACCTCCGGCCCCGGCTTCGGCTCGATCGGCAAATCCACCGCCTGCGACAGCTGCGAATTCTCCGTGCAGCTGATGCCCACCGTCAGCGCGCCCAAGGTCTTCGCGTGGGCAATCGCGCCGAGCACATAAGGCGTCCGCCCGCTAGCGGCAATGCCGACCAGCACATCCTGCGCCGTAATGTGACGCACCTCGATATCCTTCACGCCCGCCGTCAGGCTGTCTTCGGAAGACTCCGTCGCTTGGTAGAGCGCCTGATAACCGCCGGCCATAATGCCTTGCACCAGTTCATAGGAAACGCTGAACGTGGGCGGACATTCGCTGGCATCGAGCACGCCCAAGCGTCCGCTGGTCCCTGCGCCGATATACAGCAGCCGTCCACCAGCCCGCAGGCGTTCGACGATGGCATCGACGGCCGCCGCGATGCGCGGTAGTTCGGGGGCGACGCTGTCGACCGCCAGCCGATCTTCCTCGTGCATGCGCTGCAATGCAGCCAGAGTCGGCAGCTGATCAATATCCAGGGTCCGAGGATTGCGCTGCTCGGTCAGCAGCTGGGCGATTGGGGACATCTACTCTCAGTGTATGATCGATCTCGAATGAAAGCTTGGCGTTTTTACGGTTTCGGCGACATGCGGCTCGACGACATTCCCTTGCCGGCGCTGCCCCCGCGCCACGTCCGCGTCCAGGTGCTGGTGGTGCAGCCCAGCGTCACGGAGGCTCAACTCGCCGCCGGCATCCGCACTCTGGCCTACGACCGCATCAAGCTGCGCCTCGAAACCGAAGCCCCCGTGCAGCTCTTTGGCCACGAGTTCTGCGTACGCATCGTCGAAGTGGGCGAAGGCGTGCAGCACTTCCGCGTCGGCGACCGCGTGGCGGCCCGCGCCAAACTGCCTTGCGAAACGTGCCCGCTTTGCACCTCCGGCCGAGGTCACCTCTGCCGGAAGGGTCCGATTATTGGCTTCCAACTGCCTGGCTGCTTCGCCGAATATGGCATTCTGCCCGAGATCGCCCTCACCCTGGTCGACGACCGCATCGGCGATAACGAAGCGGCCTGTCTGCAGTCCTTAAGCGACAGCGTCGCCGCCGTCGAAACCGCGCAAATCCAAATCGGCGACTCGGTGGCGATCCTGGGCCAAGGTAGCATGGGCCTCGAATGCATGCAGATCGCCCGTAATTCTGGTGCCGGCCGCATCATTACCGTCGACGTGCGCGACGAGGCCTGCGCCATGTCGCAACAACTCGGCGCCGACGTCGCGATCAACGCCCGCACGCAGGATCCCGTCGAGACCATCCGCTCCCTCACCGGAGGCAACGGCGCGAACATCGTCTTCGAATGCGCCGGTGGCAGCCCGCGGCAAGGTCTCTCCGGAGTGAAGAGCGTCGCCCAGGCCGTCGACGCCGTCCGCTCCGGCGGCAAGATCATCGGCGTCTCCTGGTTTGGCTCCCCCTTCGAGCTCGACGTCGACTTACTCCGCGAACGTAGCCTCCGTTACTTATTCCCGGACATCAGCACGCTTGAGCACTTACAACACACCGTCAACCTAGTCGCCACCGGGCGCGTCCACCTACAACCCATGATCACCCACATTTTAGATGGCATTGAGCAAGTGCCCCGGGCCTTCGAAATTACGGCGAATAAAGGCAAATATAAAGCCATTAACCCGGCCCAAGTCAGGATGGCCAATTGAACAAAGACTTACTCCGCCTGGGGACGGGCCCCCTTTCCGACGCGATCGGCAAGAAAGGCGCCATGGACCACGGGATACGCCCCTGGTCAGCGCAACCGCGCATGGCTGGCCCCGCTTTCACCGTCCGCGTCCACACGGCCGACATCCTAATGGTGAGCAAAGCGCTCTCCGCCTGCCCCGCCGGTGCCGTGCTCGTGATCGACGGCCACGGCGAATTGAACACGGCGCTCTGGGGCGGCCTCACCACCGCCCAAGCCCTCCGTAAAGGCCTCGCCGGCATTGTGATCGACGGCGCCATCCGCGACTTGGCCGATATCCGCAAGAGTAAGTTGCCCGTCTTCGCTCGCTCCGTGGTCCCGAATGCCGGTGGCGCCGAGTATGTGGGCGACTTACAAGTCCCCGTCTCCTGCGGCGGCCAGGTAGTTACTCCCGGCGATTGGCTCGTCGGCGATGATGACGGCGTCGTGGTAATCCCCCCGGCGCAGTTAGAAGCCGCTCTGGCGAAAGCCAAGCAGATCGTCGAAGCCGAAAAGCGCATCGCCCAAGCCATCCGCCAAGGCGCCGATATCGCTGACTTACTCCAAGTTGACGATTTAATCGAAACCAAACGCCAACAAATCTTCGTTCCCCAGTTACGTGCAAAATGACCGCCCAGCAATGCCCCCGCCGGCCACAATAAATATGCAGGAATACGACGTCGCCCTCAAACTCCTCTTTCGCCGTTCCGCCCCGCGGGCGATTCAACTGCTGTCCGGCACGACGATCGCCAAATGGCTCGATGGCGAACTGCCTAAGGCCCAGAATCTGCGCATGGATTTGCTGGGCGAAGACGACGATGGCCAGCTCTATCACTTCGAACTCCAAAGCTACAATGACCCTGGGATCGGCCTCCGCATGGCCGAATATAAACTGGGGACCAAGCGGCTGACCGGTAAGTTTCCCCGCCAATTCGTCCTTTATGTCGGCGAAGCGCCGATGAACATGCCGGCCGAACTGAGCGGCGAAGACATCCTGATCCGTTATCGCCTGCTAGACCTCCGCGACCTGGACGGTGAAGAATTGCTCGCCAGTGACGACATCGGCGACAACGTGATTGCGATCCTCACCCGGCTGGGGGATCATAAAGGAGCGATCCGCCAGATCGTGGCCAAGATCGCAGAGTTGCCGGAAAGCGAACGTCATGTCGCCATTCAGCAACTAGTGAT
>JBBQQS010000438.1:0-4765 GCA_038215525.1 Bryobacterales bacterium | reverse complement strand
TAGCGCGGCGCGGCGTAACTCCTGCGGCCCGGAGATCACGCGGGCGTCCGCGGCCGAGCCGTCCTCCGCAAGGTCGATGCTCAGCAAGACCGTACCTTCGATACGCCTCTGCTTCGCCAGCGAGGGATAGACGGGATTCTTGCGCAGGACGACCTCAGCAGGCTACCGAAGGTGAAAGCGACGGGCTGCACCCAGGGTTCGAGCGCCGGCAGCAGCAACGCCACGGCGAGCAGAGCTTGTAAGTAGACGAGCTGCGAGCGCGGCTCCCGCAGCCGGAATAGGATCGGCAAGGCCATCCCCAATCCGACTACGGTGACCAACTGCCAGTTGTAGTTTAGTAAGTTAGCCAGGATGATTTCGGAGCTCATTTTGCGGTCCTCCGCTTGAGTAACTCCGAAATCTCATCCAGCTCCTTCGCCGAGAGCTTTTCGCTCTCCACTAAGTTCAGCAGCAGTGGTTTGGCGGACCCGTTAAATACCCGCTCGACAAAGTCGCTGACTAAGTGGTTCACCACTTGCTGCTTGGGCTGCGCCGGACGATACACGTGCGCCTTCTCGCCGTTGGCCTTGGTGACGTAGCCCTTCTCCTGCAGGATGCCCATCATGGTCATCACGGTGGTGTAGGCGATCTTTCGATGCTCGAGCAGCGTCTCGTAAACATCGCGCACCGTCACCGAGTCGCGCTGCCAGACGATCTTCATCAACTCGAGCTCTTGCTCGGTGAGCACGGACTTCCGAGATCTCATACTAATGAATTAGTACGAGTGCCTTGGGATGTCAATGGAAAGTTACTGGCGCTGGCCCTTGACAGTGCCTTTTGCCGCCGGCCGCGGTGCTAAAGGTGCCTTCGATCTGATCGCCCTTAACGGCTTTTGAAGCTCATGTTCTGAGCGCTCAGCTGATAGGTTGGGTGGCCGACAAGGCACGGATCGCCTGACGGGCCGCCTCCTCGGCGGTAGGCCAGGGCAGGCATTCCACACTGACATAACCTTCATAACCGATCGCCCGCAGTAATCGAAAGTGCTCCGCAAAGTTCCAATGGCCCCAGCCTGGCGCCTTGCGATTGCTGTCGGAGACCTGCACCCAACTGATCTGGCCGGCGGCGGCGAACACCGCGGCGGGAACACTGGGCTCTTCGAGTTCGGCGTGATAGAAGTCGAGCAGGATGGAGAGTCCGCCACATTCGGCGATCAACGCCTGGGCATCTTCCACCGTGTGTATCCAATTGGTGATCCACTTACACTGTGGCTCCACGGCGATGCGTGGGGAGTGGGCGAGTAACTCGACTAAGCTCGCCACGCCCCACTCGCGACCGGGCAGCGTCCCCCGCAGGGTGCCGATGTTGGTTTGGGCGCCAAGCGCGGCCGCGAAGTCGAGGACGGCCTTCGTGCGATCAATCGCGCGACGACGTAACGATGCGTCCGGGCTGCACAGCTGCAGGCCGTCTTCCTTGCGCAACTGACCCGTGCTCACCGCCCGAATCACTAGTCCGCAATCGCCCGCCTGGCGGCCGATCTCCGCCGGGTTGAGTTCGGACGGATCGCGCACCATCAATTCGGCGGCTTCGTAGCCGAGTTCGCCGAGCAGCCGAAAAGAGGCGCTCAGGTCGCCGCGCAGGGCAAGCATTTCGGGATCTTTCGTGTCCGGCGTGGCCACCGTAAAGCAGAGCTTCATGCGAATACCTTTCTCAAAGCGGTCAAGCTGGTTTCGAGGCTCGAGAGCACCGGCACCGGGAAATCCGCGCGAAGCCGGGGCAGAACGCGCGCCATCGATACCTGCGCCAGCACAATCACTTCGGCATGCGGCAGGAACGTCTCCAACCCGGCGAGCACCAGGTTATCGTGCTCGTCCATGCGCCCGGCCAGGAGCGCCTCGTAAGCGCCGGTAACCAGACGCGGCAGCACTTCTACGTCGCTGGCGAATAAGGCCGTCGTCGGCTCCAAGGTCGGCGCAAAGGTATAAGCGACGCCGATGCGGCGGCCCAGAGTCGCTGCGGCGGCCGCCATCGGCACATCCACCTTCAGCAGTGGCACGGGGCTTGCTTGCTGCAGCGAGCGCAGCATGGCCGCGCTCACCGCCGAGCAGGTTAACATCGCGGCCTGCACTTGATACTTGGTGTACACGCGGGCCACCAGTTCCAGCAATGCGGACTCCGCGGCGCTCGATTCGCCCTCCCGGAAGTGTTGCAGCAGACCATCGTCCAACAGATTGACGATCTCGAATTCCGGCGCCTCGCGGCTATAGAACTGCATCAACGGCGCGATGGCCGGCGGCGACGTGTGTAAGAAGGCCACTCGGTGTTTCATTTGGGCACCAGCATGGCCTCGCAGATCGCGGCGGTGAGTTCGCGCGTGCTGGCTTGGCCGCCCAGGTCGCCGGGGAGCACTTCGCCCCGCTCGAGTACCAACGCGACGCCTTGCCGGACGCGCCCTGCGGCGTCGCTTTCCCCCAGATGGTCGAGCATCATGGCGGCCGAAAGAATCAGGCCGATCGGGTTGGCGATGCCTTGGCCCGCAATGTCGGGTGCGGCGCCGTGCGCGGCTTCGAACATCGCCACGTCATCGCCCAGGTTGGCGCCGGGTGCCAGACCCAAGCTGCCGACCAAGCCCGCCGCGAGGTCAGAGAAGATGTCGCCGTACTGATTAGGCATCACCATCACGTCGAAAAGCGCGGGCTGCTTCACGGCCAGGTAGCACGCCGCGTCGATCATCTTGTCGTCGAAGAGCAGAGCCGGATACTGCGCGACAATGCCGCGCGCCGCTTCCAGAAAAAGCCCATCGGTGAGGTGCAGCACATTGGCCTTGTGGATGGCGCTGACGGTGCGGCGTGCGTGTTGCAGCGCATATTCGCAGGCGTAGCGCGTTACGCGCTCGGTGGCGCTCCGGGTGATCAGCTTGGTGGCTTCGGCCCGGTCTGGCGAGATGGCTCGTTCGAGGCCCGCGTAGGTATCCTCGGTCACTTCGCGCATGATCACCAGGTCCATCCCGGTGTAAGCGCCGCTCACGCCGGCAAAGCCCCGCACCGGCCGAACATTCACGTAGGCCCCCAGTTCGCGACGCAGGGCGTTGTTGACGCTGGGATAGTGCCGCTCGTCTCCTCGCCCACGTACCGTAACGCCCCCGCTGCGGCGTTCGGCGATCAGCGGACTCTTCAACACCACCCCGATGCTCGTCATGGTTTGCAGGCTCTCGGCGGGCAACTCCTCGCCGTACGCGGCCAGGGCGGCCTTGCCCACTGGCGTGGGGATCCACTCGACGGCGACACCGACGGCTTCCACCACCTCGCGAGCCGCCTGGCTAATCTCCGGTCCAATCCCGTCGCCCGCTACCAGGGCTACTTTATGCTTCATGCGGTTCCTCCCATTTCACCACCAGCAAGGGTACAGTGCCCAGCACCACCAGTAACCCGAGGCCGAAGAAAGCCGGATCGAAGCCGGCGCGTTCACTCACGATGCCAATCGTCCACACGAGAATCGCGCCGGCGAAGGCGCCAATGGAGCCCATGATGCCGGCCACCATGCCCACCCGGCCCGGGGCGATCTCCTGATTGTAGGTAAGAAAGATAGCTCCCCAGCAGGCCCGGCCCGTGTTTAACAGCAGGATGCCGGCCACGGCCAGCCGCACATCCGTGGCAAAGGGGACCGCCACCACGCTGAGCATCAGCGCCGCCGCCAGCAGTAGCACGCGCCGGCGGGCGCGCATGAGACCTTGCCCCTGGCGTACCATCCGCCGGATCAGCCAGCCGCCGCCTACAAACCCTAAGTCGAGCCCGAGATAGATCAGGAAGAGGTAACCGCTGAGGCCGCTACCCACCTTCAGCTTCCATTGCTGCACCAGAAACGTCGGAATCCAACTGGAGGCGATATGGATAATCGGCACCCCAAACGCCGCCGCTCCCACGCACGCCCAGAATTGGGGCTTCGCCAGGATCACCCGCCAATCGAGTTTCACCTCGCTCGGCTTGCCATAGAGCACCGCGGCTCCGGGACGGAACCAGATAAGCCAAGCTGCGGTCCAAACCAGACCGATCGCGCCCAGCACGGCGAAGGCCCCGCGCCAGCCGATCGACGCGCTCAATCCCAATACCAAAAACGGCGCGATGACGGCGCCGATGCTGCCGCCCGACATCATGATGCCATTGGCGAAGCCGCGATCGGGCCCGGGCACAATCCGCGCGATGATTCGCGCGGCCCCCACCTGTCCGGCAGCCTCAAAAGCGCCGAGAAACAGGCGCGCGGCGAAGAGCTCCCCGAAGCCGCGCGAAAGGCCGCCGGCGACTTGGGCCAGGCTCCAGGCGCCCACGAAAAAGCCATAGACCAGCCGGATGTTGTAGCGATCCAGAAAGTAGCCGACGCAGAGGTGCATCAAGGCATAGGTGTAAAAGAAAGCGCTCAGCAGCAAGCCCAGTTGCCGGTTGTCGAGCCCGAGTTCGCGGGACACCAAGGGCGCGGCCACACTGAGGGCCTGCCGGTCCAGGTAGCTCAGCGCGGTCGCCAAAAGCAAAAAACCGCAAACTTTCCAGGGCCAGGCCGCCGCCGAATTGAAGCCGCTAGCCGTCACCTACCGGTAGATCTTCCCGGCGATGTGGTTGAGCACGGCTTTGAAATAGGCACGATTGCGCTCGGGAATCGGCAGCTCGTCCGTCACCTTGGCGGACGGGCCCGGAACATAGTCCACAAAGGGCCAGATCTGAAACTGCACCCATGGCATGTAGCCCCAACTGCCCCCGCTGGCCCAGATGGCGTCGCAACTGGCGAGCTCGAGCTT
>JBBQQS010000437.1:0-4780 GCA_038215525.1 Bryobacterales bacterium | reverse complement strand
TTCATGACTTCGAAAGCCGCGGCCGAACGGATACTCGCCGACTTGGCGGCCAATGAAGGAGCTGGGGATCTCGACACTTGGGCGCTGGCCACGCGGATGGAGGCCTATGTTGGCGTCAAGAAGTACCCGGAGGCGCTGCGTACGCTGGGCCACTACCTGCGCACGCCAGCCGCCGACGCCTTTGAGTTAGCGAGCACGCTGCGTCAACTGGAAGAGATCTGGGAACTGACAATCGACGACGAGCCGGGCGCGACCTTGTTGCCGCTGCTCAAAGCCGCCTTGCTCGCCAAGCAGGATGGCCGGATCGAGTTTTCGAGTGCCCGGGCCATGGCCGCCATCGAGAAGCTCGCGAAGCAGCCCAACCTCGAAGCCGTTATCGGCGACGGACTCTTCCGCACCTTGCGCTGGTTCGAGCTGGGCCTTGAGCGCTCGCGTTCCGTGGCCCGCATCGAGACCAATTCCGGGGAGAAGGTCGGCACGGCGTGGCTGGTGCGCGGCAGCGACTTCAACACGGCCTGGGGCGACGACCTCTACCTGATTACCAACAAGCACGTCATCAGTCCGATGCACAACGGCATGCGCTTCCCCCTGCCCGACGGTCGGCGCGCGCCCTTGGCTGCTGAATGCCGGGTCAATTTCCAGGGCCTCGGCACCCTTTGCGAGATCGATCCTACCGTGGTCTGGTCCTCGCCTTGTCTCGACGTCGACGCGACCTTCGTCAAGGTGCTGAACTTGCCAGCCGGAGCTGCGGCCCTGCCGCACGACCCGGTGCCCGTCGGGCCTCAACAACGGCCGAACCGCGTCTACATCATTGGCCACCCGGAGGGCCGCGACCTAGAGTTTTCGCTTGAAGACAACAAGGTGGTGGACGTCAACGACACGAAGCTGCACTACCGGGCCCCGACCCAAGGCGGCAGTTCGGGCAGCCCGGTCTTCGAAGACAAAAGCTGGAACGTGGTCGCGCTGCACCACGCCGGCGGCCAAGTCGTCCCACGGCTGACAAGCACCGGCGTTTACAGCGCCAACGAAGGTATACTGCTCGAGACCATCAAGCGGGCGATTTCGGCTTAACGAATCGGCCCGAACAACATGAACCCACCGCACCCCTTTTAGCAGCGACCGCCGGGGGCGGGCCATCGTCCCAGGCTTGGATGAGGCTTTATGAGCGATGCCTCAACTGGTGGTCGACCCGTCTGCAGGCACCGGGCCACGAGTGTCAGGGCCACTACTGGGTCCGTCTCACCGCTCGTTGCCAGCCTCGATACAGGCTTTCTCGCTGATCCTCGTCCATCGCGGGCTCAAACCGGCGCTCGGCACGCCAGAACTTCTCCACCGCATCCAAGGACGCGAAGAAGCCCGTCGCTAAGCCGGCCAGATAGGCGGCACCCAGCGCCGTCGTTTCCACGTCGGCCGGCCGTACAATGGGCCGGCCCAGAATGTCGGCTTGAAACTGCATCAGGAAGTTGTTGGCCGCCGCGCCGCCATCGACGCGTAACTCGTGCAGGCGTTCACCCGTGTCGCTTTCCATCGCCGAAATCAAGTCGCGCGTCTGGTAAGCCATGCTCTCGAGCGTCGCCCGCACCACATGCGCGCGCATGGTGCCGCGCGTAATGCCCGTCAGGATGCCGCGCGCCGCTGAATCCCAATACGGTGCGCCCAGGCCGACAAAGGCCGGCACCAGGTAGAGGCCCCCCGCATCGGGCACCGTCGAGGCGACCGCTTCGCTTTCCGCCGCCGTCGTGATCAGGCCTAAGCCATCGCGCAGCCACTGCACGGCCGCACCCGCCACAAAGACACTGCCTTCAATCGCGTACTGATGGGTCGCGTCAACACTGGCCGCCGCCGTTGCCAGCAGCCGATTGCGGGATACCGGCTGTTTCGTGCCGCTGTGCATCAGCGCGAAACATCCGGTGCCATAAGTGTTTTTGCAGAGACCCGGACGGAAGCAAGCCTGACCCACCAGCGCCGCTTGCTGGTCGCCCGCAATGCCGGCGATCGGAATCGGGGCGCCAAAGTGCTCCGCCAGCGCGGTGCCGCACACCGAACTCGACGAAACCACCTGAGGCAACATGGCCCGCGACACGCCGAAAATCTTCAACAAGTCATCGTCCCAATCGCCCGTGGCCAGGTTGTAGAGCATCGTCCGCGATGCATTGGTGGGGTCCGTCACGTGCACCTTGCCGCCGGTCAGTTTCCAGATTAGCCACGTATCTACCGTGCCGAAGAGATAGTCGCCCGCCGGAGCATGTTGCAACAGCCAGCGCGCCTTGCTGCCGGAGAAGTAAGCATCGATCACTAAGCCGGTCTTTGCGGTAATGGCGGCCGCGTCGTCGCTTTGGGCCAGGGCCTGGCAGAACTCCGCTGTTCGCCGGCATTGCCAGACGATCGCCGGCCCGATTGGCTTGCCCGTGTGCCGATCCCACACGATGGTCGTCTCGCGCTGATTCGTAATCCCGATCGCCGCAATCTCGCCCGGGGCGATCTTGGCATGCTCCAGCAGACGCCGCCCGGCGCTCAGTTGCGCTTGCCAGATCTCCTCCGGGTCCTGCTCCACCCAGCCGGGATGCGGAAATCTCGACTCGAAGCTGTTAGACTCCATGGCGATCCGCTCGCCCCGTTCGTCATAGAGCGCGGCGCGCGCGCTGGTTGTACCTTCGTCAAGGGAAAGAATATAGGGCACCGAGTCATTATAAGGACATCGGGAGCGACGTACACTAACAAGGAGAAGGAGTCAGCGGTAATGACACGGAAAATCGGCATCCTCTACGGCATGGAGAACACGTTCCCCCCCGCCTTTGTCGACGAAGTGAATCGACGGAAGATCGATGGCGTCGTCGCCGAGCACCTGAAAGTCGGCGGTATCAAGATGGCGGACTCCTCCGGCTACCGCGTCATTGTCGACCGCATCTCCCAGGACATCGACTTCTATCGTTCTTTCCTCAAGAATGCCGTGCTCACCGGTACCCACGTCATCAACAATCCCTTTTGGTGGACGGCCGATGATAAATTCTTCAACTACGCCCTGGCCAGCAAAATGGGCGTCGCCATTCCGCCCACCGTCCTGCTGCCGCACCATACCCACCCGCCCGGCACCACCGACCGCTCCATGCGCAATCTGATGTTCCCGCTAAACTGGGAAGAGATCTTTGACTACGTGGGTTTCCCCGCCTTTCTGAAGCCGTACGACGGTGGCGGGTGGAAGCATGTCTACAAGGTGGACAATCCCCAGGAACTCTTCGACCGCTACAACGAATCCGGCGACCTCTGCATGACGCTCCAGCGCGCCGTCGACTTTACCGAGTATTACCGCTGCTACGTCATTGGCCAGAAGAACGTCCACATCATGGCTTACGATCCGCGTGCGCCCCAGGACGATCGCTACGTGCTTGACGGGCCGCCCATCGATCCGGCCATGGAAGCGCGCCTGCGCAAGGATTGCCTCACCATCTGCCAGGCGCTGGGTTACGACATGAACACGGTCGAGTTCGCCTGCCAGGATGGCATCCCCTACGCCATCGACTTTATGAACCCCGCGCCCGACGCCGACGCCCGCAGCGTGGGCGAAGAGAATTTCCAATGGATGGTGAAGGCGATGGCCGACCTCACCATTGAAAAAGCCTTGTCGGATGAAAAGCCGGCGGCCGAATTCCGTTGGAATCGTTTTCTGAATGGTGAATAACGCATGAGTCGACCCAGCTTCAGCCTCGGTATCGAAGAAGAGTACCAAAGCATTGACCCTGAAACCCGGGATCTCCGCTCGCACATTGAGTTCGAGATTCTGGAGCAAGGTAAGAGTATCTTACGCGAGCGCGTGAAGGCAGAGATGCATCAGTCCGTCGTCGAGGTGGGTACCGGTGTCTGCAAGAACATCGCCGAAGCCCGTGCCGACCTTACCGAACTGCGCACCGAGATGATCGGCCTTGCCCGCAAGAACGGCCTGCGCCTCGCCGCCGCCGCCACGCACCCCTTCGCCGACTGGCGCGATCAGGAGATCTACCCCGACGAACGTTACGCCGCTATCGTCGAAGACATGCAGCACGTGGCGCGTTCGAACTTGATCTTCGGCTTGCACGTCCACGTGGGCGTCGAAGATCGCGAAACGGCCATTCATCTAATGAATGCCGCGCGTTATTTTCTGCCTCATATTTTGGCACTTTCCGGTAATTCGCCCTTTTGGCTGGGTATGGAAACCGGCCTCAAGAGTTATCGCTGTAAGGTTTTCGATAAGTTTCCCCGGACCAATATTCCGGACTATTTCCCAAGTTATGGCGAGTATGAGTCCTTCGTCAACTTACTCATCAAGACCGGCTGCATCGACAATGCCAAGAAGATCTACTGGGATATCCGGCCCCATCCGCATTTCCCCACGCTCGAATTCCGCGTGATGGACTTACCCATGCGCCTCGATGAGACGCTGGCTATCGCCGCGCTTTGCCAGGCCACGCTCGCCAAGCTATGGAAACTGCACTCCAACAATCAAGGCTTTCGCCTTTACCGTCGCTTGCTCATTATGGAGAATAAGTGGCGCGCCGCCCGCTATGGCCTGGACGGCAAGCTGATCGACTTCGGTAAGCAAACCGAAGTGCCGATGCGCGACCTGATGCTGGAGTATCTCCATTTCGTCGACGATGTCGTCGATGAGTTGGGTTCCCGCAACGAAATTAACTATGTTTATAAGATGCTGGAGGCGGGCAGTGGCGCCGATCGGCAAATGCGTGTTTTCCGAGAAACCGGCGACCTCAAGAAGGTAGTCGACTATATTATTTCCGAAACCGAAGCC
>JBBQQS010000436.1:0-4784 GCA_038215525.1 Bryobacterales bacterium | reverse complement strand
GGCACCCACGGCGCGGTCGCCGCGGGATTCAGCGATGGTTTCGAGGTACGAACGGGCTTTCGCCCGCTCGGCAAAGTGAAAGGCCTCGGCGTCGTAACCACGGGCCGGATACTGGGCATGCAGCCGGACCAGGACCGAGATGGCGCGTTGGTAGATTTCGCGTTTATCGGAGAGGTAGCGGGCGCGATCCTCCGCGCGGCTCAGGCGGGCGCGCATCTTCTCGAGCGCTTCAATCGCCAGCCGGTAGTGAGGGAGCGCCAGTTCGGATCGTGCAGCGGCGAAGTGGGTATCGGCCAAACCCGCATGGCTCGACCACAGCAGTTCGGGCAAGTGAATCTGCCCGGCGATCGCGAGAGCGGCTTCATCGTGGGCCAGCGCTTCGGTGCCCTGGTTCGATTGGCGCTCCATGCGAGCCAAGGCGTTGAGGCTACGCGCTTCCAACAGCTTGGCGCCCCCGCCTCGGGCCAGAGTCAGCGCGTGCTGGGCGCGCTCGCGCGCCTGCGCTTTGCGGCCAAGCTGCCACTCCAATTCGCTCGAGCGAAGGGCGCCGTCGGCCTCACCAAAGTCATCGGCCATTTCATGAGCCAAGCGTTGGGCTTCGCTGGAGGTCTCGAGAGCCTTGGCCGTTTCTCCCAAGCTGCGCTCGATGGTGGCCTTTGAGACCAGATAGCGCGCTTGGGTCCACTTGTTGTTTCGCTCGCGGGTGATGGCCAGTGCCTGATCGACGCTTTCGAGCGCCTGTTTCGGCTTTCCCGACGCGGCCAGGATGTCGGCGAGCCCTTTCAGCTGATCGGCCTCGCTGGCTTTGTCACCCATCTGACGGGCGAGGTCGATCGCTTGTTGATAGTGTTCGATGGCGCGGGTGTACGCGGACAGGGCGGAGTGAAAGCGAGCCAGTTGGCCTTGTATTCGCCCTTCGCTGAGCCGGTCTTTCAACTCTCGCGCCACCGTCAAGGCAAGTTCTGCGGTGGCGAAGGCTTGCGGGTAGTCGCCGACGTGGCCGTAAACGGTGGCCAATTGCGATTGGAAGTGAAGCTGCCGGCGGCGGTCGCCTAATTCGTTGGCGGTGCGCGCCGCGAGCGCGAGCAGCGGAAGCGCAGCTGGGTGATTGCCCATGTCTTTGTGGATAATGCCCTGGCGCCCACTAATGTAGTAACGCCAATCGACATCGTCCGGGTCGGCCAATGCCTCCACGCGCTTGAGTGCCTCGAAAGCCCCAGGATAGTCTTGCGCTTCGTAGCGAGCGAAGTGCAGGGCGAAGGCGGAGTCCATTGAGGCTGGATCCAGGCGAAGCGCTTCTTCGAAATAAGGAATCGCGTCGGGCACCCGGCCTTGTAAGATGCGGCAGACGCCGAAGGCGTGTGGGATAGCGGCATTGGCGGGCGCGCCTTTTCTTAGATCCGCCAAAGCAGCCTCGGCTTCGGGCAACCGGCGCAGTTGCCGGAGGATGCGAAGCCAGACGTCATAAACCGGCACGAAGCGAGGCGCGGCCCGCATTCCCGCTTGGGCCGCGGACTCCGCTTCAGCGATCTGGCCTGGGCCAGAAGAAGCTCGGCCAAGCCATACTGCGCGTACGGTTCTTGACTCAGCTTGAGCCGGGCGGCAACCTCTTGGCCGCGGCCGGCGCGGATGGCAAGTAGCCCCACGGTCTTGTGGGCCCGGTCAAAAGCCGGAGCGCGGTCAATGATCGCCAACAGGCCCGAGATAGCAGCTTCTAAATTTTTCGCCTTAACCTCGCGGAGAGCTTCCGCATATTGGACGTGCTCGGGCGCCGCCAGCAGGAGGCACGGAACCAGCGCGAAGATCAGCCGCAGACGATTCATCTCCCGCGCGGTAACATGGGGCAAAACGCCATCGTAAAGCCGTCGCGCTGATTGGCGCGGAAGCCTCCGAGGAGCGAAATCGGCCGATTCCCAATCATCGGGACACTGGCGGGGAATTCATGGAAAGACAGGGCCATACTGAGTCCGCAATCCCTGAATCAAGGGGCAGGGTCAGGGGATCGCAATCTTTGGGCTGCTCCACGGTGCCGGCAGGCGGATAGCATCCCCAGCCGATTCCGTAAACGGGCCTTAGAGATGGAGCCGGGCTCGGTCGCGGCCGCGGGAGACGCCACTGCGCTCGGGCGCTGTCGATGAGTTTCGCCGCATATTTTCGCATCTTTTCCGCCGCATGTGCGCGACGCGCTCTTTTGGCTCCTTCCTCCGTCTCCCGATCTTTCGGGTTCAGCTCGAGGTTCACGCCGACGATCGCAACTCTTTTCTCCCGCGGCTCCCAGATGATGTACTGATAGATATCCGGTAGGCCTTCGGCGGACAAAATCACGGGCACCGTCTCGACTCGCGTGGTCATTTGGTCGGTATTGGAGAATCAGCCTCGTGCAAAGGATCCAGCGAACCCGAAATGCCCGAGTTTCGGCCTTTCGCTGTGGGAGCAAACGGCGGACCAGCGATTCCGTATGCGGAAGTTCAAGGGTGCCTTTCGACTCGACGGCGCCGAAGGATTCGACCAAAGTGAAGAAAGAGTCGATCCGCAAGATTTGCCCGTCTTCCGCCTCGTAGGTCCGTATTTCTTGAGCCCCCAAGCCGGTAACGCTAAGGGTAAGTAAAATCTTCAAAAACTTCATCGAATCCTCCAAACTACTGAGTCCTCGTTCGGTTTACATGTTTCCCGAAAAGATCAAGGCAGCCGATAGATGGTCAGCCGGTTCCCCGCGGTGCCCAATTCAATCGTTACGGGCCGCGCCGCTAGCGCATCGCCGCCCAAAGCGAAGGTAAAAACACCGCGCTGGCGAAGAAGCGTAACACGCCAGATCTCCCGGCCGGTCGCATCGACGGCGCGCGCTTCCGCGCGATCTCCAGCAATGTCGGCGCCCGAGAGAATCAAGGTCACGATACCCGGCAAGGCCACCGGCCGCAGCGCTTCGGTCGCGCCACGCACGCGGGCATCCATGGGGAGCAAGTCGATCACCGCCGCATTTGCTACCAGGATCGGCTCCGGCTTGGCGGGCACGGCAATGCGCCGCTCCACGATAACCGGAGGGGGTTCGGGTCGCGTGGACCACCAGAAGGTCGCGCCGGCAAAGCACGCGGCGAAGCCCGCCGCGGCAGCCAGCCACAGCCGTTGGGAACCCGCTGGACGCCGGATCGGCGTCGGCAAACGCTTCTGCATGACGCGCCATTCGGCTTCGGTGGAAACCGGATCGGCGACAGCCGGCGTGCAGAACTCCCGGAAATCGTCGGCAATGCGGCGGCAGGGCTCGCACCAACCGATGTGGGCCCGCGTCTCCGCCAGCGTGAACAAAGAACCGGTACCCTCCATGGCCGCATCAATCTCTTCGGCGGAAGGGTGTACGGCTTCGCGTTGCAACTGTTCGAAAGCGGCCACTAGCTCTTGATGTTCCATGGCTACGTCGATGGCTCCGTGCCGAATTGTGGCCCGAGCCGGGCGGACAAGTTTTGCCGGGCCCGGTGCACGTGCGCTTTTACGGTATTCACCGATACGCCCAGCCTGCGCGCAATCTCGGCGTATTCCAAGCCCTCTACCAGGCTCAGCTTGACGCAGGCGCGCATCTGTTAAGGGAGTTCCTCCAGAGCCTCGTGAAGTTTAGTCCGCCGCTCGCGATCCAGTGTCTGTTCGAGCGCGCCGGGCGAGGGATCCGCCAGCCTTTCCTCGGGACGATCGCTCTCCTTATCCTCCGGCACCAGGTTCACGCGCTTGCGCGATTGGAGGTAATGCAGCATCTTGTTGCGCGCGATTCCGAAGAGCCAGCTTCGAAAGCTGGCTGGATCCCGCAGCGTGCTCGCGTTTCCCAGGACCACTAGAAATACCTCCTGGGTCAGATCTCGGCTTTGTTCATGGCCGATGCCCTGGCGTTCGAAATACCCGGCAACCTGCCGATGGTAGGCGCGAAAATTGAGCTCGAAATTGTGATTTACTTCGCGGCCAGCTTGTAGCGCGAGGACGATCGCTTCCGGAACATTGGCAGGATCGGACACAGAGCGTCTTTTTAGCACATCCCCCCTTAAGGTGTAAACCTTAGCCCCATACGGGGGGACGTACTAGGCGGAGGTCAACTCTCAATGAGTACCAAATCATTCCTGCTCACCCTCACGGTGCTGATTCCTGCCACGATCCAGGCACAGGCTCCGGCCAAAGCTTGGCTTTGGGCGCACAGCCCCACCACCGCCCCTTACGAACCCACGCCGTTGTACAGTTACAACTCGTCCGGCGTGGCTAACGCTATCCTTTCGCACGCCTCGACGGGCGAATGGGTGGTGGACCTGCCCGCTATCGGAGCTCCGACCAGCTTCAGTGGAAACTATCATGTTTCGGCTTATGGAGGAGCGCATTTTTGCAACGTCTACGGATTTGGTCCGGTGGCGACCAGCATGCGCGCCGGCGTGAAGTGTTACGACAATGCGGGCACCTTGGTGGATGCCCGTTTTACCCTCCTGTTTCATCGCCAGACGGCGAACCGACCTACACCTGGCGCTTACCTACACGCGAACGGAGAGACTCCGATCGGCGTCCTGACCCCGGTGGGTCCCGGCTCGTCCTGGAACTCCACGGGCGTGGTGAACTTCATCGTTCGTCAGGGGACTGGCCGCTATCAGGTGAACCTCGCTGGAATGCCGCCCACCGGGAGCCAGGCAATGGTGACCGCTATTCACAACGGGCCGGTGCGGTGCCAGCCAATATCCTGGAATGGGGGTGCCGGCGGCACCGCCGTTCAGGTGCGATGCGTAAGTGCGGCCGGAGTCGCAACGAATAGCGATTTCTTC
>JBBQQS010000435.1:0-4791 GCA_038215525.1 Bryobacterales bacterium | reverse complement strand
GGAATCGAGGTCCGGCCTTTGGGTGTCGGGGTTGAGAGCGACGCCGCAAGCTGCGAGGAACGGAAAGTCCGGGCGGTAGCCGGTCATGGCGAAGACGAAGTCGTTCTTGAGTGAGACGGGCCCTTCGGGCGTGTTCAATTCGACGGTGCCGGGCGTAATCGCGCTGATGGTGGTATTGAAGTAGGCCGGAATCTCGCCGTCCTTGATGCGGTTGGAGATATTGGGCATGATCCAGTATTTGATGTTCTTGTGTAACTCGGCGCCGCGGTGCACCAGAGTGACGCGCGCGCCGGACCACCAGAGATCGAGCGCGGCGATGGCGGCGGAGTTCTTGGCGCCGACTATTAGCACGTCCTGGTTGTAATAAGGATGAGGCTCTTTGTAATAGTGAATTACCTTGGGCAAGTCTTCGCCGGGTACGTTGAGTAGATTCGGTACATCGTAGAAACCGGTGCTGAGGATCACCTTATGCGCGGAGTAAGTGGATACAGCTTGATTGATATCGTGGGCGTGGACCATGAAGGAGCCATCTTCGCCTTCGACACGCTCGACGTGCTGATATTGCCGGATATCGAGCTCATAGTGGGCGGCGACGCGGCGGTAGTATTTGAGCGCTTCCGTACGCCCGGGTTTCTCGTTGAGCGAGGTCATCGGAATATTGCCGATTTCGAGTAACTCGGGCGTGGTGAAGAAGACCATGTTGGTCGGGTAGTGATAGAGCGAATTGACGACGCAGCCTTTATCGAGCAGGACGACGCGGAAGCCGCGCTTCTTCAACTCAATGCCGCAGGCGAGCCCGGTAGGGCCGGCGCCGACGATGACGACGTCGTAATCGATCATAGGCTGGCCGATACCGCGGCGTAGACGCTCTCCAGCGCGCCGGCCAGGGCCTCGACGTTCGTGCCGCCGCCTTCGGCTAAGTCTGGCCGGCCGCCGCCTTTGCCGCCCACGGCCTGGGCCACGGTGCCGAGTAACTTGCCCGCGTGGACCTTACCGGTCAGGTCCTTCGTAACTCCCGTAACGATGGAGATCTGGCCGGCTTCGGCAGAGGCCAGCACAATTACGGCTGAGGGCCACTTAGTGCGCAAGGCGTCGACTAAGTTGCGTAACTGCGCCCGGTCAAGACCGTCGGCACGGGCGGCGAGTACTTTCACGCCATTGAATTCCCGCGCCTCGGTTTCGAGCGCGCCGGACTTCGCGTGGGCGATCTGCTCCTTCATCTGCACCACTTGGCGCTCGAGGAATTTCTGGGCTTCCTTAGTTTTGTCGAGCTCAGCCTTGAGTTCGGCGGCATTGGCTTCGAGCGCATGGATCACCGCTTCGGGACCGGTGACGGCTTCAATGCGGCGCACGCCGGCGGAGATGGAGCCTTCGTACACGATGCGGGCGACGCCGATATCGCCGGTGCGGGCGACGTGAGTGCCGCCGCAAAGTTCGCGGCTGAAGCCGGGAATGTTGACGACGCGGACGCTATCGCCGTACTTCTCACCGAAGAGGGCCATGGCGCCAGTTTTGAGGGCGGTTTCGATGTCCATCACGGTAGTAGTGACTTCGGTATTCTGGACGATGTGGTCGTTGACGATGCGCTCGACGGCGGTGCGCTCTTCGGGGCTGAGGCCGGCGTAGTGCGTAAAGTCAAAGCGCAAGCGCGTGGAGTCGACGACGCTGCCGGCTTGCTTGATGTGCTTGCCGAGCACGTTCTGCAACGAGGCTTGGAGTAAGTGAGTAGAGGTATGATTGCGGCGGGTGGCAGCGCGGCGCTCTAAGTCGATTTTAGCGAGTAAGTACTTACGATCGCCCAAGGGCTGCAGCCACTTTACTTTGTGGACGATTAACTTGGGCAAGCCGTAAGTGGCGCCAAATACTTCGGCTAACTTATCGCCGGTTTCGGCGTCAACTAAGTAACCCTGGTCGCCCACTTGGCCGCCAGAGTCGGCGTAGAAGGGAGTAGTATCGAGCACCACTTCGGTGTCGCTTGAGTAGAGCACTTGGCCGATGGCTTCGGTATGGTCGTAGGCGAGGAACTTTGTTTCGCCGTAACCGTCTTTGACAGGTTGGAGAGCAGGATTGACGTGCGCCTTGTCAGCGCCCTTCCAGGAAGCGCGGGCGCGGGTGCGCTGGTCTTCCATGGCGTTCTCAAAGCCTTCGGTGTCGATGGTGAGATTCAAGTCACGCGCCATGTCCTGTTGCTCGTCGAGCGCGAGGCCATAGGTGTCGTAGAGCTTGAAGGCGGCGGGGCCGGGAATGATGCCGCCTTGCGCGGACTTGGCTTCGTCGTGGAAAATACGCTCGGCTACCAGGAAGGTGTTGGCATAACGGAGCTCTTCGTCGCGGACCAAGCGTGAGACACGGTCGACGCTTTCAAGTAACTCGGGGTAAGCGGGCTTCATGAAGTCCGCGACAAAGGCAGTAAGTTGATGCAGGAAGGGATCGGTAAGGCCTTCCATGCGGGCGTGGCGCATCGCGCGGCGCATGATCTTGCGCAAGACGTAACCACGGCCTTCGTTGGCGGGCACGACGCCATCGTGAATCAGGAAGGCGGTGGCGCGGGCATGGTCGGCACAGATGTTGAGCGTGGCGGGCTTTACTTCCGTGCCCCGCGGGAATAACTCGGTGGCGCGCTGGCGAATGGGCTCGAGTAAGTCGCACTCGTAATTCGAAACCTTGCCTTGCAGAATGGCGGCGACGCGTTCGAGGCCGAGTCCGGTGTCGATCGACGGGCGCGGCAAGGGCGTCAAGACTCCCTCCGGCGACCGGTCATACTGCATGAAGACCAGGTTCCAGATCTCGACAAAACGGCCGCCGCCGTCGAGCGGGAATTCCTCGTGCTCGTGGCCCGGGGCGGCATTTTGCGGGCCTAGATCGAAGTGAATTTCCGAACACGGGCCGCAGGGGCCAGTGTCGCCCATCTGCCAGAAGTTGTCTTTTTCGTCGAGGCGGAAGATGCGGCTCTTGGGAATGCCGGTCACCTTCTGCCAGAGTTCTTCGGCCTCGTCGTCTTCGCGAAAGACGGTGACGTAAAGCTTGTCCTTGGGCATGGCGAGGGTTTTGGTTACCAGGTCCCAGGCGAATTCGATGGCTTCGGTTTTGAAGTAATCGCCAAAGCTGAAGTTGCCCATCATCTCGAAGAACGTATGGTGGCGGCGGGTGTAGCCGACGTTCTCAAGGTCGTTGTGCTTGCCGCCGGCGCGGACGCACTTTTGGGCGGTGACGGCGCGGGAGTAGTCGCGCTTCTCCTGCCCGAGGAAGATATCTTTGAACTGATTCATGCCGGCGTTGGTGAACAGCAACGTCGGATCCTCATGCGGGACGAGCGAGGAGGAGCGCACCGGACGATGTCCGCGGGCGGAGAAGAAGTCGATGTAGGTTTGGCGGATTTCGTGGCCAGTCATGGGAATCTCCTATTGTCGCAAATGCTGATAGACTTTCGGCCATGTTGTGGCTTGCTTTGTTCGTCATGCAGGATGAGACCGCGTTGTTGGCCGCGCGGGTGGCCGCTTCGCCGCGCCTAACGCTGGAGCGTACCGAGGTGCGGGTTGCCGTGCCGGGCCTAGGGTTCCCCTCGGCGGTGACGATGGACGCGAAGGGGCAGATCTACGTTCTGCAGCGCGAGGAGAGGCTGGCGCCGGTGCTGGTGGTGGATGCGGCAGGGCAGGTGCTGCGGAGTTGGGGCCAGGGCCTGTACAAAATTCCGCATAGCATCCGGCTGGATCCGCAGGGCAACGTCTGGACGGTGGATTCGTCGAGCTCCCAGGTGCACAAATTCACCTCCCAAGGCGAGAAGCTGATGACGATCGACGTAGGTGGCCAGCCCAATAACGGCAGCGCTTTCAATGGCGCTACCGACATCGCCTTCGCGCCCAACGGGCAGCTCTACATCTCCGATGGCTATGGGAACGCGCGCGTGCTGGTGTATACGCCTGACGGCAAGAAGGTGCGCGAATGGGGCAAGGCGGGCACCGGGCCGGGCGAGTTCAACCAGCCGCACGGCATCGCCATCGATAACGGCGTGGTCTACGTGGCCGACCGCAAGAATGGCCGGTTGCAGCGCTTCAACCTGGCCGGCAAGTTCCTGGGCGAGTGGGCTGGGCTGGGCATGGTGACCTCCGTCTCCGCATACGGTGGCGCGATTTGGATCGGCACGCAGCAGCGCAGCGAGCCGACGTCGGCCGATGGCTGGATTCTGAAGCTGGACCGGCGCACGGGCAAGATCCTGGGGCATACCGAAAGCGCTCACGGTCACCATTGCGTGAATCTATCCGGCGGCCAGGTGCTTTCCGGGGCGCGGCCGGATCATGTCTATCGGTGGCTCTATCGCCGGAAGTGACCGGCGGAAAAGTCGCGCAGGAAGCCGTCGCGCCGGGCGCGGACAGCAGTGGCGTCGCGCTCGGCCCAGTTGTAGAAGCCTTGCCCCGATTTGACGCCGAGGTCGCCGGCGGCGATTTTGTCCAGCAGGATTTGCGGCGTGTCGCGGCTGCTGTTGAGGTCGGTAAGCGCGTTCTCGAGGACGGCTTTGACGAGGTCGAGCCCCACCATGTCCATGTGCTCGAAACTGCCGTAGACGGGCAGGCGCAGGCCGAAGCCGGTTTTGATGGCGAGGTCGATTTGGTCGGGGTCGGCGATGCCTTCCTGGGCGATGTGGAGGGCTTCGCGGAAAAGGGCCATTTGGAGGCGATTGCCGAGTTGGCCTGGCCGGTCCTTCTTTACGAGCACCGGAACTTTGCCGCACTGTTGCAGCAACTTCCGGACGGCTTCGGCCACTTCAGGACTGGTGGCTTCGCCGCAGACGAT
>JBBQQS010000434.1:0-4795 GCA_038215525.1 Bryobacterales bacterium | reverse complement strand
TGCATTCCGCTGGCGAAAACGCTCAAGAAAAGTAATTGGGTCAACCTGAGTGGCTTCGCCCGCAAGGTGGGTCAATCTTTAGTAAATGAAGGCGCCACCTGGAGCCTTGGCGAAATGCCCGCCCTCCGCAGTGGCTTCCTCCAATCCCGCATCGCCCCGGACTTTGCCGCGAAGGATCGCCAAGGAAAAACGGTCCAACTGAAGGATTTCCGCGGCCGTAAAATCCTCTTACTCACTTGGGCCTCCTGGTGAGGATGCCGCTTTGATCTGCCAGTCTGGCAGAAGATTTACACCGAGCTCAAAGCCCAGAATTTCGAGTTAGTCGCCGCCGCGCAAGATACCGGCGGTGAGGCCGCGGCCGGTAAGTTTTACGACGACGCGAAGGCCACTTACACCACTCTGCTGGATACAACCCACAACGTCAGCGCCGCCTATCAGCTCATCAACGTCCCCTCCGGCATCTGGATCGACGAGCAGGGCCGCGTGGTGCGCCCCGCCGAGACGGCCGCGCCAAAGAATCAGGAGCTGAAAATCGCGGGCAAAGTGATTCGCACCCAGGGTGACGAGTATGTCGCCGCCTTGCGAGACTGGGTGGCCAAGGGCCCACAAAGCGAGTTTGCCATGAGCGATGAAGAGTATCATCGTCGCGTGAAGGAGCCCAGCGCCACCGAGGGCGAAGCCGCCGCGTCCTTTCAGTTAGCCGTCTACTTCCACCAACAAGGCGAGCTGGAATTAGCCCGCAAATGGTGGCAGCGGGCCCAACAGTTGAACCCCGATAGCTGGAACTATCACCGTCAGGATTGGAGCTTCACCAAAGAAGCCAACAAACTCTGGCTCGAAAAATTCAAGAACAGCCATGGCGATTACTATGCGCCAATCAAACTTCGTTAAACAAAGGCCGTGGTTTTGATGCCCGAGATCTCAAAACGTTTGCGGCAGCGGATGTTCTTGCACATGGCATGCGTATCCAGCAGTACCATGTAGCTCTGGATCTTGGCGAAGCGGGCGCGGTCGCGCTCATCGCCGCCGTTCGGCATACGGTCCTTCTTCTTGCGCAGGATCCACTTGATCTCGTAAGTGTCCGCCGTGCGGCAAGCGGGGCAATTCAAAGTGGCGGGCTTGGTGACCTGGGTCTCGTTAAAAAAGGCGCGCTCTTCCATAAAGTTAGTATGTCACCATCTCTCCATCCAGCCGCTGGAAATGGCACGGAGCCCGGTCCGCCAGATTCTTGGCGCCACGGCAGTAGGTTTGCCGCGGATGCTTAGCAATATAGGCCTTTTCGACCTGCCGCAGGCGGCGCATGCGCTCGTCCGTGCGCGGGTGGGAGCGGAAAAAGTCGCTGAGGCCTTGGGCGGTGGCCCGGGCTGCTTCGCCCAATGGCGAGCCAGGCGCACGGGCGGCCGTGGCGGGCTCCAGTCGCTCGATGATCGCGGCCATGGCGTTGCTGCCGCCGACGGGATCGTAGTTCGCTTGCGCCGCCAGCAACTGCCCCTCGGCGTCCGCTTCGTACTCTTGATAGGGTGCGTAAGCAATCGACCCCACCCGCCGCGCCAAGTCGGCCATTGATCCCACGCCCTCCGGCAAGTGCAGTTCCTTCATCTTCAACTCGAACTGGAAACGTTCCACGCAATGCCGCTGATCGACGTGCGCAATCTCATGGCCCAGAATCGCCGCCAATTGGCTTTCATCGCGCAAAGTATTGAGTAACCCACGGTAGAGAAAGATCTGGCCGCCGGGCAAGGCAAAGGCATTTACCTCCGGCGAATCGATCACGCGGAAATGATAAACGATCCTCGTGCGCTTCACTCCCCGGGCCACTTGGTTGCCCACCTGCATCACATACCGGGTTTCGACGCTGAGGGGTGTATTCTCCGGCAGGATGCGCGCCGCCAAAGCCGCGCCAAATTCCATCTCGGTTTCTTCCTGCACGCGCACCAGTTGCAAGGGCACGGCATCCACATCGCGCATCACGTCGCCCCACATCTCGAGCACGGCGCTAAAGCTGGCCGCCCGGTCCACCGGTGCGAGCGAAGTCGCCACCAAGCCACCGGCCAGTAACGCCGCTACGATAAAAAAGAAAAGACGCGGCATCTTACAGAATCCTCTTCAATTGTTCGCGATAACGCGTGTAGAGCCAACTGGCCGCCATCAGCAGCACGCCCAACACAATAAAGGAAGCGATGCGCGGCAAGCCTTGTAACGAGGCCAGATCGTAGAAGAATAGTTTCAAGATACAGAACAAGAAAAAGCCCAGCCCGGAGAAACGCATCACCCGTTCCGCGGTGACAAAGCCGGCAACTAACAAAGCCACGCCCTCCATGCTCCATACGACCGTCAACATCGGCCCGCTCACCTGGTTATAGAGCACTGCCGCCAGCAGGGCCGCACCCAGGACGGCGTAAGCCGGACGGGCCCATTGCTCAAAACGACCCAGCGCATCCCGCGGCGCCAACCGATGCCCGGCAAAGAATCCCGCCACCACCAGCAGGCCCGCGACCAGACGATACGGCGACTCAGTCAGCGAGAAGCTCAAACTCCAAGCGCGCAGGAAAGCGGCGATGGCGAGTAAGTAGGCCTGCCAGCGTAAGTCCGGAATGGTCAGCCGCAGGCCGAACCAGAGTAAAGCCAGTCCCGCTACCATGCTACCCAAGCCGGAGTGCGCCCGGCCTACTTCCATCCGCATCAGGAACAGGGCGAGCAAAGGCGGCAGCCATAAATAAAAGCGCGCCTTCGAACGGGACCACAAATAGTAATAGAGCGGGAGAAAAGGTGCCACCGTCAGCAGCCGATGCGAAAAGATTCCCGTGTAACCCAACGCCGGGAAGTTACTCATAAACAATCGCCCAAACGCGGCGATCGCCACCGCATGGCCGGCGCGGCGTAACTCCGGAAATTCGACGATCACGCCGGCCTCCACCATCATCAAAGCCAGCAATCCCCAAGCCGGAGCGGCCAGCGTACCGGGGAACAGCGTCCACAGGAGCGTGGCGCCGCCCAACGCCACGAAGTACCAAGCCCCCAATAGCGCGAACTGACGCTCGCGCCCTTCTGGAAAGCGACGCCAGAGCCAGCCCAGAAATCCGTAAGCCGCGGCAAAGATCGCCCAAGCCATCCACGAAGTGCCGGGCTGGTCGAACATCGTGTAAGTCAAGCCGGCCAGCACCGGCAAGGTCAACGCGTAGGCCTGATATTGTAATTCTCGCGCGGAAAAACGTTGCGCCACCCAAGCCAGGGCCGCCGCCTGCACACTCCACGCGGCGAAGACAAAGGCCTGCTGCACCTCGCGTGCCAACACTAGCCCCACCAGAATCGTGGCACCCCAACTATAGACCGCCGTCGGCATCAGGGCCCGATTGGCATAGAAACCAATCGCCATCAGCAAGCCCAGCGGCGAGACGGCGTTGATACGGAACCCGAGCCAAGTAACCATGCCATTGGCCGCATCGTCCACCGCGAGTAACTTACCGAACGCCACAGCGTTGATCGCTAGCGCCACCCAGCGCGACATCGGCGCTGGCGACCGCCAGGCCAGCACAAACAGCGCTTGCCCCTCAATGAAGAGCGCCAGCGTGGCCGAAAGCCGATCGAACCGCAACAAGATCGCCGCCGCGGCCACGGCGCTCGCGGCCAGTAAAGACAATCCCGCCGCATTCCACCAGCGTTCTTCCATCTGGTCCACCGCACGATGACGGCGGAAGAACGCACTCGCTGCAAACGCGATGGCGGACACACCCAGGAAAGATGAATAATGCTCCGGTGCCACTTCCCGGGCGGTCAACAAAGAAGCGGCAATAAATGCCAAGGTATTCAGCACATACTGCACCGCGTCGAGCGGCGTTATCAACGGCGCGTAGCGTGAACGCCAATGGTCGAACAGCTCAAATAGTAGCCAGTAGACCCACAGAACCGGATGCCCAATGCCCGGCAGGAACCCCACGCTCGGCGGCAAAAACGCCACCGTCGTATAAGCCAGTAGGATGCCCCCCAGCGGCATTAGGCGCCAGCCGAAGCGCGCGCTCACCGCAAGCAAGCCCGCGGCCAGCAGCGCCGACGCAACCATGGCGAAGGCCGAGGAGGGGTCGACTTGTAGGGCCGCAAAAGCCGCGAAGAAAGCGAGCCCCGTTACCCATTCGCTCTCATAGCGCAACGACCGCCACACCATCGCCGCACCCACCGCCAGCAGCAGCAGCAAGCCGCCCAATGGGCTGTCAATCACACGGGACTCGGGAATGCCATGCGCCGCAAAGGCCGTGAAGTAGAGCATGGCCCATCCGCCACTCAACAGGCCAATCGAAAAGACCTTATAGCGCGGCTGCCGCTCGAGCCACATGCCGGCCGCGATCATCGCCGCCCCAGTCACGACGCCGACAGCGATCTTGCCCGCGGGCCCAAACGCATCGAGCGAGAAGCGCAGAAAGAGCGCCAGGCCAATCACCAGGATTAGCGCGCCCAGTTTGTTCAGGATGCTGCCGCCCAGCAGAGCTTCCCATTCCTCACCCTGAAATCGATCGCGCCAAGCGGGTTGCGGCGGAAGCTCATCCGCAGTCGGTGGCCTCGGCACGACGGTGGACGGCGGGAAGAGCGATTCCAACGGCGCATAGGTGGGAAGGTCCAACGGCACCCATTGGGGCAAGGGCGGCGGCTCTTCGAGCGGTGCGGCTTGGGGCGGAGGCTCAGGAACGGCTTCAGGCACCGATTCGCTCCTGGGCGTTCGCGGCTCCGCATGAACCGCCCGCTGCGCCTGTTCCGCGGCATAGACACGCGCCGTGAGGCCGGAAACCTGGTCGCTGAGTTC
>JBBQQS010000433.1:0-4803 GCA_038215525.1 Bryobacterales bacterium | reverse complement strand
CTTATTTTACTTTGGTACTAGCTTTAATCTTGACTCGAGTACTAGAGGGAAGTACTCTTTGGTCGAAGAGATCCGGGCTCCGCACGGCTGAGCGAAGCAGTACACTTAGCCCCTCAAAGGAAGGGCCGCGTGCCGGACAGTGAGTCGGGAGGACTACGCCGGTGAAGCTATTTCACGTTCTAGGTTTCGGTTGTTTTTTGGCAAGCCCGGTATGGGCAATTACCGCCAACATGCAGTTCGTTTCGGATGCAGGGGGGTCGGGAGTATTCATTTTCAATGTCAACGGACAATTGAAACGAATGTTCTGCACCCAATTTCTGCCGAATGCGACGTCCTCACCATATATAGCCAACGTATTCACACTGGACAATCTAACGGGAACGGTACTAGGGATGCAAGGTGACCCGCAGGCTTTGTTTAAGTATCAGCGGGTGGCGATCCTGGACCTGCAAGCGCTGGCAGACCCATCGCTGGCGGTGGCGGTTGTAAAGGCGAACCGGCGCATTGTGGATGGCATGGGTCCGTTGACGCCGGAAGCGCAAGCGCTCTACGATTTTGCTCTGGCAGCCAATGCAGCCAATTACGATCTCAGCGGCTTCAAGATCTACACGAACCCCATTACGCAGGAACTGTCGGGCTTCGATACGGGCTACGTGCAACTCTGTAAGGTGGCGGGGGCGGGCATCGCGGTGGGGACGAACTTTTCGTTGGACGTGGCAGGCACAGCGGTAGCGGTCGCCGCCGGCCCGGCTCCGGGCGGCACCTGCGCGGCGCCCGTGGAATTGCGAACGGGTACGAAAGTAATTACGGAGACGTTGCCGGCGGGTATCAGGCTAGCGGGGGTGAGCACGGCGCCCGAGTCAAGGTTGGTGAGCGCCAACTTGGGAGCGGGCACGGCAACGGTGACCGTAAGCACGGCGAGCTTGACCACGGTGACGTTCATAAACACGATTCCGAGCACCAATTCCAGGGGCTTTTTGCAGATCTGCAAAGTGGCGGGCGCCGGCGTGACACTGGGTGCGATGTTCAGCTTCAGCGTGGCGGGAACTAGCGTGAACGTGCCGGCGGGCCCCGCGCCGGGAGGCACCTGCGCACCGGCAGTGGAAGTGCCAGCGGGCGCGACGCTGATCACGGAAATGCCAGCCGCGGGAATCATCCTGTCTGGGGTGAGTACGGTGCCAAACGACAGGTTAACAAGCGCGAACCTAGGGGCCGGCACGGCCACGGTAACCGTGGGCGCGGGCACCCAGACGATCGCCACGTTCCTCAATACGCTCGCACAGACTGATCCGCTACAAGGCTTCATCCAAATCTGCAAAGTTGCCAGCTTGGGGGTCGCGTTGGGCACCGAGTACAGCTTTCAAGTGACTGGGCCCGGCGGGCCGCCCCAGTACGTGACGGTGCCGGCCGGGGCCGCGCCAGGCGGAAACTGCGGCGGGACGGTGTCGGTGGCAGCGGGGGTGACAACGATTGTAGAGAGCCTGCCGGCGGGGGCGGCACTGGCGGCGGTGAGCACGCTACCGAATGGTCTTTTGATCAGCAGCAATTTGGCTGGCGGTATGGCAAGCGTGACTGTGAACACCGGGGCGCAGACGATTGTTACGTTCCAGAACACGTTCATTGCCCCGGTGATACCCACCTCCGACAGCCCCTATCAAATCCGTTATGTTTCAAACCTGAACCTGGGCGATTCAACGATCAACATCACGAACACGGGCGCCGAGGGCGCGGGACAATCGTCGGGCACGACGGCCGCCACTACGGGCGCGTTCTGCGTCAATGTGTACGCCTTTTCTCCGGATGAACAAATGGTGTCCTGCTGTTCGTGTCCGGTGACGCCGAACGGGCTGGTGTCGCTATCGGCCCGGCAGGACTTGATCAGCAATACACTCACGCCGGCGGTGCCGACGGCGCTGGTAGTGAAGTTGTTGGCCACCAAGCCGGCAGGCGGGACGTGCACAGCCTCGGCGGCGATGGCGACGGCCGCGAATCTGTCGCGAGGGCTGGCGGCGTGGGCGACGACGATCCATGTGGGTCCGGCGGGGCCGACCAGCACGGAAACGCCTTTTTCGGCGGCGATGCTGAGCACCGAGCCTGGGAACCCCGGGGACATCGGCGAACTGAATCGGCTGACGCAGCTTTGTTCCTTCATTAACGCGAATGGGTCAGGGTTTGGGGTGTGCCGGTCCTGCCGGCTGGGTGGCTTGGGCTCGGGACGGCTGTAGGGCGAGGCGATTCTAGTTCCGGGCCTAGTTCCGGAGAATGCGAAGGGTGTGGGCCAGGGAGAAGTGTCGTTCATAGAGGGTGCGGCCGCGGGCGCCGAGGGCTTGACGGGCGTCCGGACTCGAGAGCAACTGGTCGACCAGGGCGGGCAAGCTCTCAGTATCGTCGGCGAGGCCGATGGCCTGATGCTCGCGCCACAGCGGTTCGCTGGCGCAACCGCGGTTTGAGACGACGGGCACGCCTAGTGCCAAGCCGGCCATGATGGAGCCGCGGCGGGTGCTAGCGCCGTCTGGGAAGGGCTGCAGCATCAGGTCGCAGGCGGACAAGTGTTCGGCGACGCTTTCGGCGGCGAGGCGTCCGGTGGCAGTGATTCGTCCGGAGACCGCGGACTCCAGGCTGGCGGCGAATTCCCTGCTACCGTCGCCGACCAGGAGAATCTGACGCTCGGGATGCTCGGCCAAGGTGCGGCGGAGCAGGGGTTCCATCAGGTCAGTCAATTCGCTCGAGAAGGTGCCGAAGTGGCCGACGACGGCACGGGCGTGGCCGTTTAGCAGCAAGGCACGGGTACGGGCGGTGGCGGCGAGGTCGACGACGGTGGCGACGTTGCTGGGAATGGGCAGGTACTCGACGCGTTGGTGGCTGCGGAGATGCTGGGCGATGTGGGGCTCCCAGGCGGGCATGGCGACGAAGATGCGTTCGGAGGCGCGGGCAGTCCAGCCGAGCATTTGGTCGGTGAGGCAGGCGAGCGCTTGGAGGGCTAGTCCGCTGCCGGGGGGGGCCAAGACTTTGGCTTCGTGAAACATGGTCCAGATGGAGGCGGCGTGAGAACGTCGCAGCCACCAGGCAAAAGTGAGCGGGAGGCCTTTGAAGCGACTGGTGCGGCGCGGTCCGAGGGCCTGGGGCACGTACTGGACGAGGAGGCGATAGGGCTTTTGGAGGGTGGCGAGGTATTGGTCAAGCTGGGCGAGTCCGCGGCGACCGAAGTGGTCGCTGAGGGTGAGGACTTCGACCCCCGCCAGGATGGGGAGTTGGTTGAGGTCGAGCGGGCCGGTGACGACGGTGACTTGGTCGCCCTGGCTAGCCAATTCTTTCGCGAGGACAGCGGTGTAGTCAGCCAAGCCGCCCTGCTCCGGCGGATAGGCTCCAGTAATGATTACCCAACGAAAACTCACGCGTTACCTTCCATTACCGCTAGTTTCCCCGGTTTGCCGGGGAAAAGCTGTAGGCCGAAAGGTCAGGTTTCGGCTGGTACGGATGGGCTAAGGCCCGAATGCGCTAAGGTTTCGTGGCGTCCTTGGCCTTCTTCATCGCCTCTTCAGCCTTGGTAGCGGCTTGGTGGGCAGCAGCGCGGGCGGCCTCTTTGGCATCGTCGGCAGCGTCTTTCACTTTCTTCTTGGCTTGGCGGGCGGCATCTTTCAATTTGTGCTTCGCGGTTTCGAGGGCCTTTTTGCTTTTCTGCTCGGCTTGGTCGACGGCTTCCCTGCCTTTTTCCTTCACGCCCTCCACGGCCTGCTCTCCGGCTTCCTTGGCCTTATCGGCGGCAGATTCAGCCGCTTTGGTAGCTTCGTCGGCTTTCTGTTTCACCTCGGTGGAACTGCAGCCGGATAGCCATAAGGTGCCAATGGCGACGATACCGATCAAGACCTGCTTCATGATCTTCATCTCCTGTGCGGACCTGGATTCTGCGCAAGGCCCGCCTCCGATGGTAATCTAAAGGGGTCCGGTTCTGTGGGCGGCTAGCTCAGTTGGGAGAGCACCACGTTCGCAACGTGGGGGTCGTGGGTTCGAACCCCATGCCGTCCACCAATCCCTTCCTCCGCACAAGTTACAATCAGGGGACACCATGGTCCTTTCTGACGTCGATATCAAACGCTATTTAGCCGAAGGCAAAATCCGGGTAAGCCCGGAGTTGCCACCGGAGCAATTCGGAAGTTGTTCCGTGGATTTCCGGCTGGGGCCGGAGTTTAGCGTCTTCGATCATTCCAAACACGCTTATATCGATTTGCGGAATCGCACGTCCATTCAAGAGCTGATGTCGACCGTAATGGTGGAGCCGGGCGAAGCCTTCATTCTGCAACCGCGCGAGTTTGTGCTCGCCATTACCGAAGAGCATATTGAACTCGACGACGACGTGCTAGGGCGCCTGGAAGGCCGTTCGAGCCTGGGACGAATCGGCATTATTGTGCACGGCACGGCGGGCTTGTTCGATCCGGGTTGGCGCGGCAAGGCGACGCTTGAGCTGTCGAACCTGGGGCGGATGCCGGTGGCGTTGTATCCGGGCATGCGCATTTGTTCGATGACGTTTGAGCAACTCTCGACGCCATCGTCGAACCCGTATCACAAGAAGCCCTCGAATAAGTACGCGGGGCAGCAATCGCCGGTGGCTAGCCGTTTGTCGGGCGAATGGAAGTAGGGTATTCGACGCTCAAGAGGAAGAGTCCGCTGCCGGGGGCGGTGGCGCCGCCGCGGGACCGGTCGCGGGAAGCGATGATTTCGGCGATGTCACGGGGTTGGTGATTGCCTTTGCCCACTTCGAGCAGGGTGCCGACGAGATTGCGCACCATGTGCTTTAAGAACCCG
>JBBQQS010000432.1:0-4804 GCA_038215525.1 Bryobacterales bacterium | reverse complement strand
ACGAATAAGCCGCGGGCGGTGGGCGAGCTCTCATCGGGCTTGGCGGTGCTGGCCAAAAACAGAGCTTGGCCCAGGATGCCCGCGCGCTCCGAAGTGGGCGGAAAGAGCACGCGGCCGAAGTCCTGTGCCGGGATAGGGACTTGGTAGATCCCGGCCAATTCGCTATTCACGTAGCCATAGGGCGCGGTGAAAAGCTCCATGAAGTTCTTGTCGTTCCAGACCAAGTCATTGACGAAGATGCGGGCCTCTTCGGTCATGGCGACGGCGGTTTCGCGGGTGAAGAGCGGGTAGCGACGACGGTCCTTACTAGCGGTGGCAATGCGGTCGAAGCGCAGCCATTGGCTCGCAAAGTCGTTTAAGGCTTGCTTGGCGCGTGGATGGTCCAGCATGCGCTTCACTTGCAGCTTTACGCCGGCAGGCGTGTTGAGCTCGCCACGTTCAGCGGCGGTAAAGAGAGCCGCGTCCGGCATGGTGTCCCAGAGGGCGTAGGAGAGGCGGCTGGCGGTGGCGTAGGGCAACAGTTTCGGGTCGGCCGTGGTCTCCAGGCGGAAGAGGAAATTGGAGGATTGCAGCATCGCCTCAATGACGAGTTGCGCGCCTTTGAGGAAGTCCTTTTCGACGGCGAAGAGGGCGGCGTAGCGCTTCTGCTCGGCGGGGTCAAGCGGACGGCGGAAGGTGCGCAGGCCGAAGTCGCGGACGAACTTGGCGCGGCACACGGCGGAGGGTTGTTTGCAGCCGATGATGCCGCGGGTGTCGCCGCCGCGGAGGGCATTCTGGGCGCTCTTTTCGGCGGCTTGGCTATAGGCCTCAATCAGCAATGGCGACAGGCCTTGGGCCTGGATCTGATTGCGGAAGCCATTGACGAAGTCCTCGGGCGGAAAGCGATCGGCGGATTTGGAGTTATCGCCCAGCAGGTCGCGCAGGGTGTTGTTGTATTGGCTATGCGTGAGGCGCCGGAGTTCGACGCGCTTGGGCTTTTGCCCACCGCCGGACTCTTCGCCTTCGCGATAGCTGAGCGCGGTGGCGAGTTCATCGCCGGTAAGTTTGGTGAGCCGATCCACCCAGGCGCGCAGGATGGCTTCTTCCGGGCTGCCTTTCTTGATGCGCTCGCCACCCACATGGGCTACGCGCAGGGTGGGCTTCTCAATGAGCAAGCTCTTGGCGGGCTGCAGCCGATCCACTAGCGTGACTAAGGAACGGCCAAAGGCTTCGATCTTCGCCGGGGCCGGAATGCCTTCGGGAAATAACAGCTTGGTGCCGGCCGCTACGCCATCGGTGTTGTGACACGCCGAGCAGCCCGCCTTTTCGAGCACAGGATAAAGGCCTTTTTCGAACGACTCAGATTGCGCCCAAACCACGGACGTCAAGAGCGCCAATATAGAAAGTCGGATCAGCAAAAGTCGCCTCCAGATGCGATCTCTCACATCATATCGCGAACCCTAGGCCCCTAGGAATCCTTAATCCCACGCAGGGACCACCGCCGATACGGAAGGCCATCGCCCGAGGCGTTGGCGATTCACTTTTCAATTGTCAAAGAGCGCTAGACGTACCCATGAGGGCGCAGGTATTTACTTTTCTCCCGGCGAGAGCGGGCGGAGGCCGAGGTTGATCTCCATGAGGCGGCGGATTTTGGCCTTTTCGGCGAGGACGCAGGCCTCTTCGGGGGTGAGTTTGGGTTCGCTTCGGGTATCGGTTTTTTGCGGTTCGGGCGTGGGGATTTCGGTTGCGGTGACGGGTGGTTTGGGTTCGATTGGGGGCTCAGGTTCGGGCTCAGGTTGAAGGGCGCGGCGGTCTTGTAAGTCTCTCAAATCTTTGAGGCAGTTCCGGTAGTGGCGGTGGAGTTGGGCGTCGTAGCGGAGGTAGAGTTTGAGGACCTGTTCGGATTTGGCGATGCCATTGGCCAAGTGAGCCGAGCTAGTGGCGGCGGGCAAGGCGCGCTGGAGTTCTTTTTCGTTTTGTACGATGGCGACTTCGAGTTGGTTAGTTTCGGCGAGCCAGAGACGTTGCTGACGCCATTTGGCAAAGACGGCTTCGGTGAGTAGGTCGAGTTCATCGCGGTGCTCAGGGCGGTAAGTGACCATGTACTCATTGAGTAAGCCCAGGAATTGATCTTTGTCTTCCATGTGCAATAAACAAGCCGGGTTGAGGGGGCTGTTCGAGAGCGATGATAGACCGTGAGTGGTCGCGTTTTGGGAGGAGCGGGCTTTGCCTTCGGGAGTGCGCGGCCCGGTGGATTTCTGGGCGTTGCGGCGATTGGCTTCGGTGCGTTTTTGCGAGGTTTTTCGAGACATGGGAGTTACTCCTTAGTTTGGTGAGCCGGTCCACGGCGGGACCGGGTATTTGATTGAATTAGTAACGGGGCCGGGAGCCGGGAGGAATGTCCCGGTTCTGGAGGCCTTGGAGTTCCTGGCGTTTTCGACGGACGGCTTCGACGGTGGCATCGTGGGCCTCCGGGAATTGGCGCAGGGCGGAGACGATGGTGCGATAGTAAATGGGCCAGACTTCAAAATCGGCGGGGAGATAGGCGGGGTCGTCGGCGGGGACGAGGTGAATCTGATAGCCGGCCTCCGGAGCTGGGGGGAGGGACGAGAAGAGTGAGTGGATGGCAGTTGGCTGTAAGTGGTGTCGATGGATGGGTAACATGCGCCAAATCTCCTATTCTTACTTTAGCGCGCCGGGCCAAACAACCGGATCGGTGAAAATGGCTAAGTTATTGTAACTAAGGCTAGATATTCGATTTTCAATTGCCGTGAACGGCAAACGGCAAATGAGCCGGCGGGCGTTCACTGCGAATTCGAAGAAGATATGTGTCTTGTTATCATGACTTTAGGGGAAAACCGGGGAATCGACTTTGGTAGCGATGGGCAAGACTAAGAATAGGCCATGTCTACATTCATCTACAGTCATCAAGCGGCGGCATTTGCGCGCGACGAGTTAGGGTTTACTCCCGACGCCGGGCAGGCGGAGTTACTGGCAACGCGGCACCGGTTGGTGATTCTGAACTGTCACCGGCAGTGGGGGAAAACCACGGTGACGGCGATTCGAGCCGTGTATCAGGCGGTGCAGGAGGCGAAACAATCGATCGTGATCGTGTCGCCGACGATGCGGCAATCGCGGGCGTTGGCGAACCGGTGCCGGGAGTTTGCAAGCCGTTTGGGAATCCCGTTGGGGACGGATGGGACAAACGCGCGGTCGCTTTTGTTTCCGAATGGTTCGATGATTCTGCCTTTACCGGCGCATCCGGACAAGGTGCGCGGATTTACGGCCAACTTACTGATTATTGACGAGGCGGCGCGGGTGGCGGATGAAGTTTATTCCGCGGCCACGCCAATGCTGGCCACGACGAAGGGTGATTTGTGGTTGTTGTCGACGCCGAAGGGACGGTCGGGGTTCTTTTACCAGGAGTGGATGGCGAAGGACACGACGAAGGACCGTTGGCTGCGGATCTCCGGGCCGGTGGCAGAAAGCAGCGAGCGGGTGGACGCGGATTTCCTGGCGAGCGAACGGCGGCGGAAGACAGCGGAGCAGTTTGCCGAGGAGTACGACTGCGGTTTCCTGACGGCAGGCCGGAATGTGTTCGCGGAGGAGTGGTTGGAACGCAGCTTCAGTGCCGAGGTGCCGATCTTCGACTGGAATTCGCGGGAGGACTTACGACTGGCGCGGCATCGGCCCGTGTACTTCCTGTCGCTCGACGTAGGCAAGTTACGCGACCATGCGGCGTTGGTGTTACTCGAATATCGGGTGACGCCGACGGGCCGGCGTGACGCGGCGACGTATCAACCTTTGTATAAGTGCGAAGTGCGGGTAGTTTACATTGAGCGGTTCCGTTTACAGACCAGTTATCGGGAGTTAGTCGACAGGGTGAGCCGTTTGTGCCATCATCCGCATTTGGCGGGGCACACGACCTTGATCCTCGACGCGACGGGCCAAGGTTTGCCGGTGGTGGAGATGTTTCGCGACGCGCGGCTGCCGGTGACGCTACTGCCGGTGACGATTACGGGCGGTAAGCAGGTGGTGGTGTCGGGATCGTCGCGTAGTGTCCCAAAGGCAAACTTAGTAGCGAGCCTGGAGTTGTTATTGGAACGCGGATTCTTGAAGATCGCGAGTCTGTTGCCGCATGCGGACTTACTGCGGGAAGAGCTACGCCAATTTGAGCGCTGGAGCGAGCGGGGAGGAGCCGTGAAGTACGGAGCGGCGAGTGGCCACGATGACCTGGTGATGGCGGCGGCCCTGGGGGCATGGTGGGTTTGGACGAACCGCCGGGGGTCGTTAACGGGGGATACGCCGCGGGTTTTGGATTGAAGATGGTCCCCTCATTCTTGGCGGTGTTGGGCTCAGCAAGATCCGTGAAAAGTCCTCGGCGCGAAAAGATACTGGTAGCCAGGAAGTAAAGATGCGTGATTTACGCGGCTTTGTGCCGGGCCAGATCTATGGGGTGACCCAGCGCGGGAATAATGGCCAGTGGGTGTTCAAGGATGAGAAGGATTTTGTCAAGGCGTTGTCTTTGATGGACCGCTACTCCGAGATCCATGCGGTGAAGGTACATGGCTATTCTTGATGCACAATCATGGGCACTGGATGTTTGAGGCGTCGACGGAGGAGTCGATTTCTGAACTTGATGCGGGATATGCAGGGTTGTTACTCGCGGGATTTGAATAAGAAGTATAAGGATGCGTCGGAGTTGTCGGTGGGTCCGTTGGATTTGCTGGCGGCGATTTTGTCGAAGTATTTCCGGGCGGGTCCGGTGAACTGGACGCCTCGGTTTGATGCTCTGCATTTGGATGAGCGCGGGTTTCGGAAGTTC
>JBBQQS010000431.1:0-4806 GCA_038215525.1 Bryobacterales bacterium | reverse complement strand
GCCGCCGCAGGGTGGGGTACCCGGTGGCCCGGGAGTTCCGGTGCCGGCCGCTCCGGCGGCCCCCGCCGCTGATGCCCCCGTGGTCGCCGGCAACCGCTTTTGTATGGAGTGCGGCAAGTCGATTCCCGGGCGTGCGAAATTCTGTCCGGAATGCGGCGCGGCGCAAAGTTAACTGACGAATATGTCGGGCTCTGAATGGGTGGTGGAGGCGGCCGGCTGTGAGCCGGACCGCCTGCGCGATACGGCGCTTCTCGCCTCGCTCTTTGACCTTCTGATCGCCGACCTCGACTTACACCCCGTCATGCCGCCGGTTTGGCATCGATTCCCCTCGCCGGGCGGCATTACCGGCATGGTGTTACTCGCTGAGTCGCATTTAACCGTCCATACGTTTCCGGAACATGGCACCTTGTGCCTGAACTTATTCTGCTGCCGTCCGCGGGCCCGTTGGGACTTTGAGTCTCGCTTGCGCTCGATCCTGGCCGCGAGCGCCGTGGGAGTGCGCTTTCTCGAACGGCCCTATGGGGAGACGGCGGTATGAACCCGCTGGCCGGCAGCGACCGTTTTCGCGGCAATTGTCCCAACTGTGGAGCACCGATCCAATTTACGTTTCTACAAGCGGTGCAGACGGTGTGTAAGTTCTGCCAGTCAGTGCTGGTGCGCCAAGGCGTCGACTTACAGTTAGTCGGCAAAGTGGCGGATCCACTGATCGATGCTTCTCCTATTCAGCTCGGCACGGAGGGTCAGTACGGCGGACAAGCTTTCCAGGTAGTCGGTCGCATTGTCTATGAGTATTCTGGCGGCCGTTGGAATGAGTGGTATCTGGCCTTTAGTAACGGCACTTTCGGCTGGCTGTCGGATGCGCAGTTGGAATACGCGATCTCCTTTCCCGTCCAGTCCACCGCGCCCGCCCAGGCTACTCGTGGAGTACAAGTTGCTCTGGGTAAGGAGCTATTTACTGTCACGACGTTTACCCGCGCCCGCTACATTGGCGTCGAAGGCGATATGCCCTTCACCACTTGGGATAAAACCGAGAGTAACTTCCTGGACTTGCGTAGCGCCAACCAGCGCTTCGCCACCGTCGATTACAGTGAGCAACCGCCCCTGGTGTTCACGGGTAATCTGGTGGATTACGACGAATTGAAACTGCGCAATGTGAAGCAGTTTGAGGGCTGGCAATGAAGGTCCGCGCCATCGAGTGCCCGAACTGCGGCGGAAGCGTCGAACTGCGTGGTTACTCTCACTCGCTTTCGGCGGTCTGTATCCAGTGCCTTACGGTCATCGATACCAGCCATCCGCAACTTACAATACTGAAGCAGTTGCAGGATGCCAATCGCGTCCGGCCCTTGTTGCCGCTCGGCTCGCGGGGCCGCTTTGGCGGGAAGCTGTTCGAAATAATCGGCATGCAAGAGCGCCAGATCATGGTGGATGGCACTACTTACAGTTGGCAGGAGTACTTACTCTTCAATCCCTACGCCGGCTTCCGCTACCTCAGCGTCTACCGCGGCCACTGGAACTTCATCGAACCAGCCAAAGGTCTACCGGAAACCACCACTCGCCTGGGTAAGCCAGCTCTTAAGTACCAAGGCGAGACTTACCGGCACTTTCAGACCGCCGAGGCCGAAACCTCCTTTGCCATGGGAGAGTTTCCCTGGAAGCTCGAAGTCGGCCAGAAGGTTACCGTCAAGGATTACATCGCGCCGCCGAAGTTACTGTCGGAAGAAATCACCGCCGACGAAGTCACTTACTCAGTCGGCACCTATCAGACTGGCGAAGAGATCGCCAAGGCCTTCGCCTTAACGACTCCTCTGCCGCCGGCCACCGGCGTCTTCGCCAATCAGCAGGCGCCGGCAGCCAATCTCGGCTCCGCTTGGAGTACGTTTGTGCTGCTGCTCCTGGGGCTCTTCGTGCTGAGCATCATTCTCAAAGTCATCTCGCGCAACGAAGTCGTCTTCGACCAACGTCTCCATTACAGCTCCGCCGACAAGGAGTCCGCTAAGGTCACTGACATTTTCGAACTGAAGGGCCGTACTTCGAACGTCGAAATCGAGAGTGAAACCGACCTTTCGAACGACTGGATGTATCTCGACATGTCCCTCATCAATACTGAAACCGGCCAGGCCTGGGACTTCGGCCGCGAGGTGAGTTACTACTCCGGCACCGACAGTGACGGCCGCTGGACCGAAGGCAACCCTAAGGACAGTGTCAACATTCCCAGCGTCCCATCTGGCAAGTACTACCTGCGGATCGATCCTGATATGAGCGACGACGCCGGACTCCACTCCGCTTCGTATACGATCAAAGTGACGCGCGATGTCCCCAAGTTCTGGCTACTGTGGCTCGCCGTCCCGCTGCTGATGCTGCCAGCTCTCTGGCGGACCATCAAACGCGGCACCTTTGAAACCCAACGCTGGGCCGAAAGCGACTACGCGACCAGTTCCAGTTCGAGCGACGACGACGATGACTAACCTTTTTCTTGGCAATCTCAAATACTGGCTTTACGGGCTCACCTTACTGGGCGGTGCCGGCGTGGCGGAGTGGCGCGGCTACTCGTTCACTTCCATCAACGAACACCAGGTCGCCCCTAAGTCCGTGCGCGATAACCCGGGCGCCTATCGCTCCCACTATTCCACTTACACTCGTTATTCCGGAGGCAAATAAGATGACTGGTTTTCACTTTATGGCGTTCGTAAATGCCATCGTTTATGCGGTGCTTGGCATCGTGATCTTTGCGATCTCGTTCGTTACCATCGACAGACTCACTCCTCACGATCTCTGGAAGGAGATCATTGAGGAAAAGAACGTCGCCCTGGCAATTATTGTCGGCTTCATGGCCCTCGCCGTGGGCATTATCATTGCCGCGGCCGTCCACTAAGCGGCCAGTCCTCACATGGCGATCGTCCTCTTTATCTCCGTCTTCCTGATCGCCGCCTGCGGACTCATCTATGAGCTTATCGCCGGCACGCTCGCCAGCTACTTACTCGGCGATAGCGTCCTGCAGTTTTCCACCATCATCGGCACTTACCTCTTCGCCATGGGCGTCGGCAGTTGGCTCTCGAAGTTCTTGGTTCGCGGATTGGTCGCGCGCTTCATCAACATCGAGATCATGGTCGGCGTGGTGGGTGGCTTTTCTTCGTCGATCCTCTTTCTCGGCTTCGCCTACGGCCAAGGCTTTCGGCCTTTACTCTATGGCGTCGTCATGATTGTAGGCGTCCTCGTTGGCCTCGAAATTCCGCTGTTAATGCGCATACTCAAAGAGAGATTCGAATTCTCTGACCTAGTCGCCAACGTGCTTACCTTCGACTATCTCGGCGCCTTGGGCGCGTCGTTGTTATTCCCCCTGTTACTCGTCCCGAAGCTGGGCCTAGTCCGCTCGGCGATCGTCTTCGGCCTTCTAAATGTCGGTGTCGCCCTCTGGTCCACTTGGTTCTTCCGGGAGCAATTAGGCCACCCCTGGCGGCTCCGCATCACCGGCTCCATTGCGTTTCTCTGTCTCTGCGCCGGGCTCATCTTTGCCGATGAAATCAGCAATGCCGCCGACAATAGCCTTTACGCTGACGACGTCATTCTCTCCCGCCAAACCCGTTACCAACGCATCGTACTGACTCGTTGGAAAGACGATATCCGCCTCTTTCTCAGCTCCCACTTACAATTTAGTTCTCGTGATGAATACCGCTATCACGAAGCATTGGTCCACCCCGCCCTGGCCTCACTACCTGGAGTGAGAAATGTCCTCATCCTGGGCGGTGGCGACGGACTCGCCGCCCGCGAAGTCCTCCGTTACGACACCGTCCAAAGCATTACACTGGTCGACCTTGACCCCGAGATGACCACGCTCTTTAAGACCCATCCGATGCTGAAAACCCTGAACGGCAATTCCCTTAATTCGCCGCGCCTTAAGGTTCACAACGCCGACGCCTTCCCTTGGCTCGAACAAAGCCGCGACGTCTACGACGCCGTCATTATCGACTTTCCTGACCCTACCAACTTCTCGCTCGGCAAACTCTACACCACGGCCTTCTATCGCCTACTGAAGAAGCATGTCGCGGAGCACGGCCTGGTGGTGGTGCAGAGCACATCGCCGCTCTTCGCCCGCCAATCTTATTGGTGCATCGTCGAAACGATGCGCCTGGCCGGCTGGCGCATCAGCCCCTACCATGCTTATGTTCCCTCCTTCGGCGAATGGGGCTTTGTGCTCGCCGGGCAACAACCCTACGAGCCACCGCTCACCGTGCCGGTGGGCCTCAAGTTCCTCACCTCCGCCAATATCCGCGGCCTTTTTGAATTCCCCCGCGACATGCAGGCCGTGGCCGTGGAACCCAATCGCCTCAACGACCAGGTCCTCGTCCGTTACTATGAAGCGGAATGGCGAAACATCTCTCGATGACGCGGCGACAGCTCGCGCCCGCCCTGCTCGGCCTCACCGTGAAGGGCGAAGGCCAGATCCAAGGCGGCTTCGTTTACGAGAACCATAACGAAGGGCACAAAATTCGTGACCGGGCCATTTACCGGCCCCCCGCCGGCACACGCCGCGCCAAAGTCATCATCATCGGCGGTGGCATGGCCGGCCTTTGCGCCGGCTGGTGGCTGCGCAAGCAAGGCTTAACTGACTTCCTGATCCTCGAAGGCGAGGAAGAGATCGGCGGCAATGCGCGCTCGGGCCACAACGACATCTGCGCCTACCCCTGGGCCTCGCACTACGTTCCCGTTCCCAACCCCGAATCGGCCCTGGTCCGCGAGCTGTTCACCGAGTTTGGACTCATGGATGCCCAAGGTGCCCTCGACGAACGCTGGCTCTGCCATTCGCCA
>JBBQQS010000430.1:0-4817 GCA_038215525.1 Bryobacterales bacterium | reverse complement strand
CGCGAGCGCGACTAGTTGCCGTATAAAAAAATTCCTTAATCAGGAAGCAATCCGCCCGCTGGGAGTTCAATAATATTGGCATGAGATATCGTTGGCTCCTCCTCGCAGTAACGGGCCTGCTGCCGGCCCAGACCGTGACAGTGACGAAGCTGGAACTGAAGGCGGAGCCCGGCCTCCGGCTGCGTCCGCTAGCTTCGGCCGTAATTCAGGTAAAAGTGTATGGTGACACCGATGCGGGCGGCACGAAGAAGTCCGGTCGCTTGCGCCAGGCCGACTGGAATGCGGCCGTCTTTCCTAACGACGGCGGCGGGATCTCGAAGCCTTTCCGCTATCAGGGCACGGACAATGAAGCGTATGTCGAGACCGCGGGGTCCAGCTTTAGCAAGATCTTTTCTTCCGTCTCCTCGCGCTTCGTGGTCAAGGACTCCTTTGTGTACACGGCGCCCGAAACGCCTGGCACGTACCGGGTGGAGGTGTCCATGGGCGCGGTGCGCGAGAAGGTGGAAATCGTAGTCGATACCGCCGCACCGCCGACGAACGCCCCGGTGGAAATCACCACCTTCCCGGCCGAACTTCCGTCGGGCGATCCTTACCGGAAGTTAGTGGAGCACTGGGCGCCTTACGTGGCCCAGGAGACCTGGTTCGAGTGGCAGTCCGATGCGTTGCGCCGCTTTGACTCCGACGGCGATTGGGAAGGTGCCAATAACTGGGTCAACTTAGAGAAAGGCTCTTCGCAAGCTTATGTTTATTACGCCGCTATCGAGAGCGAAACGCATTGGTTTCTGATTTACAATTTCTTCCACGTCCGTGATTATTCGGATAACTGCGTCGTCGGTACTTGCCACGAGAATGACAACGAAGGGGTGGTGCTCACCATTCGCAAAGGCCAAGGCGAGTTCGGGCGGCTGGAGGCGATGGAAGCGCTTGCGCATAACAACGTATACTCCTATACCAGCGAGAGCGCCATCAAGAAGGGCGCGCATAACATTGAGGGGAACATCGCGCTGGTGGATGGTTCACATCCGGTGGTCTTTTTGGAGGCGGGTGGCCATGGCGCGCTGGGGGGGACCGACAAAAAGAGTTTCTTCGATGGGACCAAACTCCGCTGGACGGAAGGGACGGGAATTACTTACCGCTACGGCGGCCGGGCGGACCGTCCCCGCTCCGGCACTGATCGCGACGTAAGTTACGACTTACTCTCAATTGAAGAGCACTGGTGGCCGCGAGCCAATGCGCCGGCGGAGGGGAATTTGGCCTTTAGTGCTTATTACCGTTACCAGCCCCTAGGCGGCCGGCCGGGGATGAAGTCGGCGTTAGTGGCGGGTTCGTTTCGCGGCTTTAAGGAAGGGGCCGACAAAGCGAAGCCCTTTTGGGGCTGGCATGACATGGCCACGCAACGCCGCCGCATTCTGGCCACCGGACAATGGGCTGCTGACCCGGCTTACGGCGTTTCGAAGAACCTCACCTTTCCGGCCGAGTTACCCTTCTCACTTACTTATGTCTACAATCCCTATCTCGATATCGTTCCCGCCACGGTAATTCCTGCGCCCGGTGCTCTAGTAACCGCTGCCAACCCAGTAACCGCCAGCAGCCCGATAACTGCCGGCGCCTGTGAATTCGAATTGTGGGTGGACGGCGGAGCGGCCGTGATCCTCGGTGCTCCGCCGAAAGTAGAGACGCTCGCTGGCGCTCCGGTAGAAGAGCGCCGCGTCACCTGTGATGGCACGCCGTCCCCGAACGCCCGCTACGAAGTCGAGAAGCGCGAAGGGCGAGGTAGGGTGCAACTCTCCGGCCCAGCGCGGGTGGAAATTCAAGATCCTAACCGCGGCGCGGCGATCTACCGATTCGTCGTGCGCTGGCGGCCTTAGGCCGGCTGGCGGGCGAAGTAGACTGCCTGGACGAGCAACGCCACCAGCAGCGCCGGTGCGATCAGTTGCAGCATTGCCGGGACGGTGAACCAAGCCATCACGACGATGCCGAAGGCGAAGATATAGCCCATGGCCAGGGCCCAAAGGCGATGGGTAAGCAAGGCGATGGCGAGCCCGAACCAGCCGAAGCCGAGCAGCAGCCACTTGTCGAGCGCCCAGCCGCGGATAGCACGCGCCATCTCATCGGTGAAGCCGCGCTCGATGGCCAGAACACGTAGGATGGCAAAGTTTTCAAGCATGTCGCAGAGCATGGCCAGTGCGAAGAGCGCCACGACGATCCAACGGAACCAGCGGCGCAGGGCGAAGCGCCAGGTCATGCCGATCCAGAGCGCGCCATAGAGGGCGATAAAGCCGAAGTCGACCAACGTGTGCAGGCGGTAGCCGGCGCGGGCGGGCGTCGCCAGGACGATGGTGAGCGTGGGCCAATCGCGCACCATTTGCAGGGCGAAGGTGCTGGAGGAATAGCCTAGCCGGGCTTGTTCCGGGTGGGGCGGGGAAAGCATCCAAAGGATGACGGCTAAGGTGATGGTGAGCAGGGTAAGGATCAGAAGGGTTCGAGAACGGGTCACTAACCCGCACTCTACCAGACGGCGAGTTCGTAATGGTCGCGAATGTTACTGTCGGAGGTGACAAGTGGTGCTTGTTGGCAAATGGCTTGGGCGGTGATCAGGCGATCGAAAGGGTCGCGCGTCCATTCAAGCCGGGTGGCCACCAGTGCGATCTCAGCGAAACTAGCCGGGCAAACGGTCAGCCGGATGAGTTTACCCAGTTGCTCCTGGACGTCTTCCGCTCGGTGCTTGAAGCGGCCGATTTCGCGCAGATACTCTAGTTCCAGCAGGACCATCGGCGAGATGCGCAGCGTGCCCTTTTCAATCGCCTGAACCGCGTTGGGCGTCAGCCGATCGGTAAGGCCGGCGTAGAGGAACAGGACCGCGCAGGTGTCCAGGTGGACTACACGACCGGGTTCCACTCGCGGCTCCAGTCGACGGAAAGCAGGTCGTCCGGATTGCCAACGATGCAGTCGCGCTTCACCAAGCGGGACAACTTGGAGGGCGGGTTCACCGCAACAATGCGCAACATCTGGCCATTGCGCAGAATCTCCACCGGTTCGCCGTTCTCGAGGACACGATCGAGGATCTGGTAGATGTCCTCGCGAAGTTGAGTGGCAGTCACGCTCATGGGACCATAATAATCGGATGCGTACGTATTGTCAATAGAATAAATACGTGTGGTAAATCAGCAAGGCGACGTACGTGTTATCCTATCGGCATGGCGCTTGCCGACTCTTACTTCGCCCGCAAGTTCGGTGTCACCGAACAGAATCTCGAAACCTACTTGGGAGAGGCACTCTCCCAAGGCGGCGACTACGCGGACCTCTACTTTGAATACGTGGCGACCAGCGCCGTCACCCTGGACGAGGGGATCGTCAAAAGCGCCTCGCAGGGCGTCACCATGGGCGTGGGCATCCGGGTGATCTCGGGAGAACGCACCGGCTACGCTTACTCCGACGACTTAGCGCCGGAGCGGATCAAGCAAGCGGCGCGGACGGCGGCCTGTATCGCCAGCGCCCCGGCCAAAGTGGTGAAGCACGACCTGATGGAAGGCGAGAAGCGGAACCTTTATCCGGTGCTGACGCCGCCCACCGAATTGAGCTTGAAGACGAAGGTGGACTTGGTGAAGCGCGCTAATGCGGCGGCCCGCGCCTACGATCCGCGTATTTTTCAGTGCACCGCCACCTACGCCGACCAGGTGAAGCAGATCCTGGTGGCCACTTCGGACGGCGTGGTGAACCATGATACGCAGCCCATGGCGCGGCTGAATGTTTCGGTGCTGGCGCGCCAAGGTGCTGACCTGCCGCAGTCCGGCTATTCGGGCGGCGGCGGCCGGGTTTCGTTCGACTTCTTCCTGAACGAGAAGACGCCGGAGTACTTTGCCAAAGAGGCCGGGCGGCAGGCGATCGTCATGCTGGACTCCGTCGAAGCTCCGGCCGGCGAGATGACCGTGGTGCTGGGCCCCGGCTGGCCGGGCGTGTTGCTCCACGAAGCCGTCGGCCATGGCTTGGAGGCGGACTTCAACCGCAAAGGCGTATCGGCCTTTACGGGTCGCATTGGGCAGAAGGTGGCGAGCGAGCTGTGTACCGTGATCGACGACGGCACCATGGAGAGCCGCCGCGGCAGCCTGAATCTGGACGATGAGGGCGCGCCCACGCAGCGCAATGTATTGATCGAGAATGGCATTCTGCGCGGCTATCTGCAGGACAAGCTGACCACGCGCCTTACCGGGGCAGGGAACACCGGCAGCGGCCGGCGGGAGGGCTATCAGTACATCCCGATGCCGCGCATGACGAACACCTTTATGCTGGCCGGCGAGAGCGAGCCGGAGGAGGTGATCCGCAGTGTGCCGAAAGGCATTTACTGCGTGAATTTCGGCGGCGGGCAAGTCGACATCACGAATGGTAACTTCGTCTTTTCGGCCTCGGAGAGCTACCTGATTGAAGACGGCAAGATCGGGCGGCCGGTGCGCGGGGCGACGTTGATTGGCAATGGTCCGGAGGCGCTCAAATACATCAGCATGGTGGGCAACGACCTCAAGCTCGACGAAGGCGTGGGCATTTGCGGCAAAGAAGGGCAGAGCGTGCCGGTGGGCGTGGGCATTCCGACGGTGAAGATTGACCGCATGACCGTGGGAGGCACGGCATGAAGCCGCTTGAACTGACGCAGGACATCGTGAAGATGGCACTGGAGCAAGGCGCCACCGATGCCGAATGCACCATCGCCGATGGCGAGGAGTTTTCGGTCAGCGTCCGTCTGGGCGACATCGAGAAGCTGCAGGAGGCGACGTCTCGTTCGGCGGGCTTGCGCGTACTGGTGGGGCAGCGGAGCGGAGCGG
>JBBQQS010000429.1:0-4831 GCA_038215525.1 Bryobacterales bacterium | reverse complement strand
TCAGCCGGCTCGCCCACCTGTTGACGCCACATGGCGTAGTAGAGGCTTCGCTTAGCGAGCAACTCTTCGTGCGAACCCTGCTCGACGATGCGGCCGCGCTCGAGGACGTAGATGCGGTCGGCGTGGAGGATCGTGGAGAGGCGATGGGCGATCAGGATCGAGATCGCCTCGCGGCGTTCGGCCACTTGGCGGATGGTGGCGCTGACTTCCTCTTCGGTCAGCGAATCAAGCGACGAGGTGGCTTCGTCGAAGACCATCAGGTCGGGCTGGCGCAGCAGGCTGCGGGCAATGGAGAGGCGCTGCTTTTCGCCGCCGGATACCTTGACGCCGCCTTCGCCGATGCGGGTCAATAAGCCCTGGTCGGCGCGCTCGAGCAGCGTGAGAGCGGAGGCTTGCTCGAGCACCAGAAGACACTCGGCGTCGGTCGCCTCGGGGCGCACGAAGCGCAGGTTTTCAGCGATGGTGCCGGAGAAGAGCTGGGTGTCCTGCGTGACAAAGCCGATGCGCTCGCGGAAAGTTTCGAGGTCGATTTCGGTGTTGGGAATTCCATTGAGCAAGACGCGGCCCTCGCGCGGATGGTAGAGGCCGACCAGGAGTTTCACCAGGGTCGACTTGCCGGAGCCCGAAGGTCCAACGAAGGCGACGGTCTCGCCGTGGCCCACGGTGAAGGAGATGTCGCAGAGGGCGGGCTGGGTGGCGGTGAGGTGCTGGAAGGTCACATGATCGAAGGCGAGCGAAGTGAGCTTACCCACGGGGCGGGGGTTGGGCGGAGCCCGGTCCGGCTCCATGGCCATGATGTCGGCAAAGTTCTTGAGCGACACTTCGGTTTCGCGGTAGATGTTGATGACGTTGCCCAATTCCTGCAGTGGACCGAAGATGAAGAACGAATAGATGAGCAGGCTAAAGAATTGGCCTACTGTAATTTGCTGGGCAAAGATCAAGTAAAGCATGAAGAAAAGAATGCTGGTGCGCAGGAAGTTGACGCAGGTGCCTTGGATGAAGCTGAGGCTGCGCAGGTACTTCACTTTCTTGAGTTCGAGTTTCAGGATGGAGGCGGTGGTCGCGTTGAGTCGCGCCACTTCCTGCTTGGCCAGCCCCAGGCTCTTGACGAGTTCGATGTTGCGCAGGCTCTCAGTTGTGGAGCCGGCGAGCGCTGTGGTCTCGCGCACAATTTCGATTTGGATCTTCTTGATGCGCTTGCTGAGCACGGAGCTCAAGACGGCGAGAATCGGCACCGTCAGAAAGAATGCCGGCGCGATGGCCCAGTGCACGTTGAACGCATAGATCATCACGAAGATGACGCCCACCAGGGTGCTGAAGAGAATGTTGATCGCGACTTGGATGAACTTTTCGACGTCGGTACGCACCTTCTGCAACTTGCCCAAGGTTTCGCCGCTACGCTGGTCTTCGAAGACCTGGTAGGGCAGGCTGAGCGAGTGGCGAATGCCGTCAGAGTACATCTGCGCGCCCACCTGCTGGGTGATCAAGTTGATGACGTAGTCCTGGACGTTTTTGGCGACCCGGGAGACGAAGGCGACGCCAACGGTGGCGGCTAATAGCAGACCCACGCCGCGGAAGAATTGCTGCGTGGAGTATTGCTGATACTTGGTGGCGTAGTTGTCGATGACGTGGCGGAAGATGAGAGGGTCGAGCAGCGAGAAAACCTGGTTGATGGTGGCGAGCAGGAGCGCAAGCAGGACGAGGGGCAGGTAGTTGCGCAGGTAACGGTAAAGGATGGGCATGTGATTCTGATTGGATGCTTCGACCAGCTTACGCGATGCCGCGGGCTGGTCCGCTATGCTCAGAATTGATGCTTCTCGATCCCGGCGTGCTTTCCGATGGCGAGCTGGAGTTAGTGCTGACGGCCAAGGCGCTGGGCGATCCACCGACTTTACCGCTTCGATCTGCGGGTGGCGGGTGAGGTGATCGGAGGAATCCGGTTTCGCGCGGCGATGAACGAGGACGTCGAGTTGTATGCGGGCAACCTCGGCTACAACGTCGACCCGCCCTATCGCGGCCGGCACTTTGCTGAACGCGCCTGCCGTTTGCTGCTGCCGTTCGCTCGTTTGCACTGCTTTGAGCATCTCTGGATCACCTTCGACCCGGCCAACGCCGAGTCACGCCGGACTTGCGAGCGGTTAGGGGCGGTTCTTGTAGAGGTAATTATGCTGCCCGAGGATTTGATACGTACCAGGACGGGGAGCGGGAGAAGTGCCGGTACCGGCTGGATTCGGGTGCGGGCGCTGGGCATTAGGTTACGCTAGTGATGAGTCACTGGAAACGACGGGGTAACCTGATGAAATTCGAATTCCTCATCCCGAAACGACCGCTTTCGCTACAAGCGAAAGCGAGGAGGCTGAACGCGTGGAAGGCATTCGTCCACGAAAAAGCAGCCAGCGCATGGAAATATTCCTCCGTTCAAACCGGCGACGTCCAAGTCACTTTGGTGTATCTTTGCGGAGAACCGCCACCGGATACGGACAATATCGTGAAACCCATCCTCGATGCGATGAAAGGGCTCGTGTTCGTTGACGATGCGACGGTTTCTGATGTTTTAAGCCACAGACGACCTTTAACCGGCAATTTTGACTTGACCCGTCTTCCGCCCCTACTACTCCAGGGTATTGTCACCGGTGACGAATGCGTCTATGTTCAAGTAAGGTCGTCACAACCGTTGGAGGAGTATTTATGAGTCACTCAGCTATCGCGGAGCACGAGGCCCTGCAAAACTCTGTTGCTCATCGCTACCAAAGCGACGGCTATCACGTAACTGTGGCGCCTGGCCGCGAAGCTGTGCCTTTCGATTTGGGTGGTTACGCCCCGGACCTGATTGCCCGCAAGGGTGATCGGCGAATCATCATTGGGATCAGGACGCGCGCGGGAAAGACATCTTTTGACCAGCTTCGTACCGTCGTTGAAGAGGTCCGGCGCCATGAGGGCTGGCGTTTCGTGTTGGTTACGGAGCAGGATGTCGCATCTACGCCTGTCGACGCCGATGAGTCATTCGCCTGGGACGAAGTCTCTCGGCGCATCGAGGACTCTGATCGACTGAGCGACCTGGGTCAGAAAGAAGCCGCGTTTCTGATTCTTTGGATTGCTTTGGAGCGAATGATGCGATTTCAATCCCGGAGAATCGGCTTGCCGGTGGATCGGCTGGCACCGTCGATACTCATTCGCCAACTGTATTTGCAAGGCGAACTGTCGATGGGGCAGTTTGACGCCGCACTCGCCTGCCAGATAGTTCGTAACCGCATCGTGCATGGCTTCCCCGATGCCGATTTGGCTGGGGCGGTGACGCGGCTCGGCTCTTTGGTTCGCGAAGTTCAAGAGCAGTGGTCAAAGCCAAGCTCGGAAGAATAGCGGGCCTAGCTGTCCGCCGCTTTTTATATCCAGGGTGACCCGCCGCTTATGCAATACACTCGCGGAGCTAGGGGCAGGTTAACGCCGGTAGACGACCTTGCCGTTGAGGATCGTCATGACGGGCTCGATTTTGGCAATTTCGTCCTCTGGGCATTTGAGGTAGTCGCGGTCGAGGACGACCAGGTCGGCGAGTTTGCCGACTTCGATTGACCCTTTTACCTTTTCGCCAAACTGCCGGTGTGCACCCCAAATAGTGTACATGCGGAGAGCCTCTTCGCGGGTGACACGCTCTTCGGGCCAGAGGACTTCGCCGGTGGTGGTCTGGCGGGTGACGCTGGTCCAGAGGCCGAGGAAGGGGTTGTAGGGGTTGATGGAGGAGTTCTTGTCGTGGCCGATCATGTGGTCGGAGCCGCCGGCGACTAGGAGTCCGGCTTTGAGGTAGGAGCGTAGCGGGAAGAAGTAGCGCATGCCGGGTAGTTGGAAGACTTTGGTTAAGGCCGGGGCGTCGAAGTAGAGCCAGGAGGCTTGGACGTCTTCGAGCATGCCGAGGCGCTTGGCGAGGGCGATCGACTCGGGGTTTTGAAAGCTGCCGTGGATGACGTGGGCGCGGGTGGGGGCGATGGGGAACTCTTTGTCAATGCGCTCCAAAGCGGCCAGGAAGCCGTCGATGGCGCCGCCGCCTTGGGCATGGGCGGCGAGTTGCCAGCCGCGGGAGCGGGCTTCGCGCAGAAGTGTATAGAGCTTGTCGGGCGCAGAGAACAACTGGCCGCGGTCGTCGGGATTGGTCATGCCGTAGAGCTGCTTGCCATAGGCGCCGTAGGGGGCGCGCTGGTAGGCGGTGCCGATGGTCATGCCGCCGTCCATGTTCACCTTGAAGGCGGCGAACTTGAGCCAGTCGTCGCCGGTGTTGGTGGTAAAGCTCGCCCCGCGGACGGCGGCTAGCAGTTGGTCGAGGGGGCGGTTGATGTCGTGCCACCAGGTCATGGCGACGCGCACGGGCAGGCGGTTGCTCTGGCGGAGTTGCTGGTAGAGGACCAGTTCTTCATCCTCGGCAGCACCTTCGCCGACCGAGGTGAGCCCGGCGCGGGCGTAGCGGCCAAGCATCTTCTCAAGCGCGGCAAGTTGCTCGGCCTGGCTGAATGGCACGGCGGGCTTACGATGACCTTCGAGCAGAATGGCAGCATTGCGGAGGACGCCGTTGGGCTCGCCGTTGGCGCCTTTGACGATCTCGCCGCGCAGCGGATTGGGTGTGGACCGGGTGATGCCGCACTCGCGCAGCGCATTGGTGTTCAGCACGCGAACGTAGGCGCCGATGTCGAAGTGGACCGGATGCTCGCGGACGATGTCGAGGAGTTCTTTGGTGGGCATGCGCTGCTCGAGGAGGCGGGTGGGGAAGGTGCGCGGGATCTCGATCCACTGGCCTTTGGGGACTAGACGCTCCTGTTCGCGCAGATAGCGGCGAACGTCGTCG
>JBBQQS010000428.1:0-4853 GCA_038215525.1 Bryobacterales bacterium | reverse complement strand
ACATCGTCGTTCCCTACGTCGCCCCGCCCGACCGCGGCGGGCCTGACGTCTACCAGCGCATGGCCAAGCAGATCAACGCCGCCGGCGATACTTGCGCCAAAATGGGCCTGCAGCTTTGCTATCACCAGCACGCCTTCGAGTTCGGCGAAGTGGAAGGCAAGCGCCCCTGGGATATCCTGCTCGCCGAAACCGACGCGCGCACCATGGCGCTCGAGCTTGACGTCTTTTGGGTCGCCGTCGCAGGCTTGGACCCCGTCACGCTCCTCCGAGACCTCAAAGGCCGCGTTGCCTTGCTCCACTTGAAAGACCGCGCCCCCGGCGTCCCCAAGCAATACACCGAAAGCGTCTACCCCGGCGCCTTCCGCGAAGTGGGGCTCGGCTCGCTCGACTTCCCGGCGATCTTGAAGGCCGCCGCCGACATGAAGGTGCAGCACTACTTCGTCGAGCAGGATCAGACCGCCGGCGACCCGATCGAAAGCCTCCGCACGAGCTTCAAGAATCTAACGAAGATGGGCTTCTAAACCATGAGCATATTCAAAGACCGAATCCTCGCCGGACGCGTCGCCTTCGTCACCGGTGGCACCAGCGGCATCGGGCTCGGCGTCGCCAAGGCGCTGGCGCTACAAGGCGCGCGCGTGATGATCAACGGGCGCAATCCGGAGAAGCTGGCCGCCGCCGTGGCCGAAATCCAGGCGGCCGGAATCGAGGCGGCCGGCGGTGAAGCCGATGGCATCGCCGCCGATGTCCGCAACTACGATGCTCTAGCCGCCGCCATCGCCCAATGCCGCACCCAATGGGGACTCATCGATATCCTCGTCTGCGGCGCCGCTGGCAACTTCCCCGCCCCCGTCACCGGCATGAGCTCGAACGGCTTCAAGGCCGTCATGGACATCGACGTCCTCGGCACCTTCAACGCCTGCCGCGCCGCGCACGAGCATCTGCGGGCCCCGGGCGCGAGCGTCGTCGCCATCTCGGCCAACCACGCCAGCGTCGCCTACGCCATGCAAGCCCACGTCTGCGCCGCCAAGGCGGGCGTCGAGCGCTTGCTGCAAGTCCTGGCCCTCGAGTGGGGCCCGCAAGGCATTCGCTGCAACCTGGTGAACCCCGGCCCCATTGACGACACCGAAGGCATGCGGCGACTCGCCCCTACGCAGGAAGCCCGCGCCGCCTCGGTGAAGAGTGTCCCGCTGGGCCGCTTCGGCACCAAGGACGATATCGCGAACCTGGTCCTCTTCCTCTGCTCCGAAGCCGGTGCCTACTGCAACGGCGGCGTCTTTGTGTGCGACGGCGGCCAAGCGCTAATGGGCGCGCGGGCGATGGGTTGACAATGGAAAACCGCGGCACAATTTGCGTTTTTCATAGCTTGGCGGAAGCGGACACGGCAGACCGCGAAGAGTAGTGGGCGGTGACCCCGGATCAGCGCGCGGAAATTGCGCTCTATCTGCATGCCCTCTACTTTCACTGCATGTTGAAACCCGGAGAAAAGCCCTATTTGCAGCGCGTTTTACGCGTCATTCTGCGTCCAACCGATGGCGGTTCGTGAGACAATCAGGGTGTGGAGAAGATGCAAAAAGTGGCGCAGGTCTTCCGCAGTTTTGAAGAAGCGGACCGGGCCGACGCTGCGGCCTACCGCGCCATGACGCCAGACCGGCGCGTGGAACTTGCACTCTACATATTCGATTCCTACTATGGCCATCCTGATACTCCACCGCGAATGGCGCGAGTTTCTCGCCTGCTTAAACGCAAGCGGCGTTGAGTACTTGGTGGTGGGTGCCGTCGCGGTCGCCCACCACGCGCGTCCTCGCCTCACCAATGACCTGGATATCTGGGTGCGTCCTTCACTCGCGAACGGGCACAAAATAGAACTAGCTTTGCGCGCCTTCGGTTTCGCTTCATTGGGGTTTACCGCCGCCGACTTCGAACATCCCAATGCCATTGTGCAACTGGGGGTCCCGCCCCTGCGGATAGACCTGATCACTTCAATCAGTGGCGTCGATTCCTTCGACGATGCCTGGGCCGAGCGATCCCCCGGCATTTTGGGAGAGATCGAAACCAACTTCATTGGCCGGGGTTTCCTGTTACTCAATAAGCAAACCGTCGCGCGCGCCCGTGATTTGGGAGATATCGAGGCGCTTCTAGGCTCCGATCCTGACGATAGCGTAGAATCTTAAGGAACATGCCAAAAACAGTTTCCCTCGCCCGCCAACTAGGCTTGGCGAGCGCTACCGCGCTGGTCGTCTCGAATATGGTCGGCACCGGCATCTTCACCACCACCGGCTTCCTGGCCGGCGACTTGGGCTCGGTCCCGCTGGTTTTGTTGATCTGGTTCGTCGGTGCCCTCGTCGCCATCGCCGGCGCCTTCTGCTACTCCGAGTTGGGCGTCAACTTCCCGAGTTCGGGCGGCGAATATGTGTACCTCACCCAAGCTTACGGACCCGTGTGGGGCTTCATGACGGGCTGGATCTCCTTCATCGCCGGCTTCTCTTCACCCATTGCGGCGGCGGCCCTCGCGTTCTCAAGTTATCTCGGCTACTTCTTCCCCGCCCTCAAGAACTCCACGCCGTTCTTCACCATCGGCAATACGCTGCGCTTCGGCCCGGCCGAGGTCGTGGCTTGCTCACTCATCCTCGCCATGACCCTGGTAAACCTCCTCGACCTCAAAATGGTGGCCGGCCTGCAAAACATCTTCACCAGCTTCAAAATTGGCGTTTTGCTGGTGCTCTGCGTTGCCGGCTTCCTGGCCGGCACCGGCGACTGGGGCCACTTCTCGATGGCCGCCGTCCGTACCTCCACCAGTTCCGTCTGGGCGCAGTTTTCGGTCAGCCTCTGCTTCATCTACGCCAGCTACAGCGGCTGGAATGCCGCCACCTATGTCGCCGAAGAGATTGACCAGCCAGCCAAGACCTTGCCCCGGGCCCTCGCTTACGGCACGGCCATCGTCGCCCTGCTCTACCTGGCCCTCAACGTGCTTTTCATCTACGCCATGCCGCTCGAACAGATGAAAGGCGTCATCGCCATTGGCTCCACCAGTGCCGCCAAGCTCTTCGGACCCGGTATCGCCGGCACGTTCGCGGCGTTGATGGCGATCGCCCTCTTCTCCACCGTCAACGCCATGGTTACCATCGGGCCGCGCGTCTACTACGCCATGGCCAAAAACCGGGCCTTCTTTAGCTTTGCCGGCGTGCTTTCCGAACGCACGCGCACCCCGATCAACGGCATCCTGCTGCAGTGCGCGTTTGCCATGTTGGTGACGATGACCCCCTTGCCTTCGCTCATGCTGTTCATCGGCTTCACGCTGAACATCTTCACCGTCATCACGGTGGCCTCGTTGTTCTTCTTCCGCGGCAAACCCAATTGGCAGAAGCTTCCGGTGGTGAGCTTCCTGTGGCCCCTGTTCCCGGTCTTCTACATCATCGTCGGCCTGTGGATCGCTTACTTCGGACTCACCATGGAACCGAAGATGTCGCTCACCGCGTTCGGCATCATCGCCTTGGGCGCGCTGGTGTATCGTTTCCGCATCAAAGACGGCTTGTCGGCCAAGGCCGCGAGGGTTTAACGCTTGATTCTCGACGGCATCAAAATCAGAGACCAGATTCTGGCCGAGGCCAAACCTCGCGTGGCGGCCTTGAAGCGCCCGCCCGGCCTCGCCGTCGTCCTCGTCGGCGAGAACCCGGCCAGCGAAATCTACGTCCGCAACAAGATCAAGGCCTGTCACGACATCGGCATCTATAGCGAAAAGTACGCCCCGCCCACCACCGTCACCACCGCCGAACTGCTCACCTTGATCCACCAGTTGAACCAGCAGGAAACCATCGACAGTATCCTCGTCCAGATGCCCTTGCCGCCGCAAGTCGATACGGGTGCCGTCCTCGAAGCCGTCCGCCCCGACAAGGACGCCGACGGCTTCCACCCCTACAACGTCGGCCTGCTCGTTTCCGGCGCTCCGGCCCCGCGCGCCTGTACCCCCGCCGGCGTTATGGAACTCCTGCGCCGCTACAACATCCCAATTGAAGGCAAGCGAGCCGTGGTCGTCGGCCGTAGCGAGATCGTTGGCAAGCCGATGGCGCTCATGCTGCTCGCCGCCAATGCCACCGTCACTATCTGCCATTCGCGCACCCGGAACCTCGCCGAAGAGTGCCGCCGCGCCGAGATCCTGGTCGCTGGCATCGGCAAGCCCGCCTTTCTCACCAAGGAACACATCGCCAAGGGCGCGGTCGTCATCGATGTGGGCATCAACCGCATCACTGACCCGGCGCAAGCCGCCCAGATCTTCCGTAACGACGACAAGGCGCTGGCTAGTCTCCAAGCCCGCGGCAGCCTCGTCATCGGCGACGCCCATCCGCTCGACATGGCCGAACTCGCCTCAGCCTACACGCCCGTCCCCGGCGGCGTCGGCCCCCTCACCATCGCCATGCTGATGATGAACACCCTCCACCTCGCCGAGCGGCGTCAAGCCTAAAATGCTGCGCGTCGGACTCACCGGTGGGCTCGCCACCGGTAAAAGCTTCGTGGGCAAAGCGCTGGTCGAAATGGGCTGCCATCTCCTCCAGGCCGACCACGTCGGCCACGCCGTTCTGGCGCCCGATGGCGAGGCCTACACGGCCGTAGTCGCCGCCTTTGGCCCTGAGATCCTCGACCACCAAGTCATCAACCGCAAGCGCCTCGGCGAGATCGTCTTTCGCGATCCCGCCCAACTCGCCCGCTTGAACGCCCTCGTGCATCCGGCCGTCTTCGCCCGCCAGGAAGCCTGGTTCGCCGAAGTCCACAAGCAGGATCCTCATGCCGTCGCCATTGTCGAAGCGGCCATCATGGTCGAGACTGGCAGCTACCTCCGCTACGAGAAACTGGTGCTC
>JBBQQS010000427.1:0-4862 GCA_038215525.1 Bryobacterales bacterium | reverse complement strand
GAGCTTGGGGGAACTGGTTAGGTCCTGCAGGAGTTCGGCTTCGCCGCCGAAGCTGATGACGAAGGCCATGTCTTTGTTCTTGAGTACCTGACGGAAGAAGGCGGCGGCGGCCCGGCGCTCGATGTCGATGAGACGCTCCTGGCTGGGGCTGACGTCGATCAGCAGGCCGATGGTGAGCGGCAGATCGCCTTCCTTCGAGAAGGAACGAATCTCCTGCTTCTTGCCATCTTCGTAGACCTCGAAATCCGGCTTGAGCAAGGTCGGAACGAGGGCGCCGCGTTTGTCGCGCACGGAGAAGGTGACGTTCACCAACTCGACGTCGACCCGAATCACGGAGGCCGGATCCTGAGCCAGTAAGGGAGTGGCGGCCGCGGCAGCCAGCAATTGACGGCGTGTCATACTCCTTTGAGAGTCCCACAAACGATGCGGAAAGCGCTCAACCATCTTCGTACCTCTGATCCCATTCTGGCGGCCATCATCGAGCGCGTGGGCCGTTGCCGGATGCAATACAAGGAACCGACCTTCGAAGCCCTGGTGCGCTCCATCGTCTACCAACAGTTAAGCGGCAAGGCCGCGGGCACCATCTACGCCCGTCTGGTGGAGGCGGTGGAGGCAGTAACGCCGGACCATCTGGCCACCATGAGCCCGGAAAAGTTGCGGCCCCTGGGGCTCTCCGGGCAGAAGTCCAAGTATATTTTGGACCTCGTAGAAAAGACGCGGGCCGGGGTGGTGCGGTTTCAGGATCTGCCCGAGTTGGACGATGCAGCGGTGATTGCGCACCTGACGCAGGTGAAGGGCGTGGGCGAGTGGACGGCGCAGATGTTCCTGATGTTTGCTCTGCGGCGTCCCGATGTCTTGCCGGTGGGGGACTTGGGGATTCGCAATGCGATGCAGTTGGCTTATGGGCTGAAGGAGTCGCCGACGCCGGAGCGGATGGAGAAGGTCGCACGGCCTTGGCGGCCTTATGCGACAGTCGCTTGTTGGTATCTATGGCGGAGTCTGGACGGGGATGCGGCGATGTAAAAGTCTAGGCTAGTGCGGCGACCGCGGTGGGTCACATTTGCTCATTGAAATGGCAAAACACCCTGGTGCGCCTCATTGAATCCGTGTCTACGCGGAGCAGCACTTACGGAACAGTGAGGGCCGTGCGAATTACTTCGGAGTAAGTCACGTTACTTGCCCAATAAAGCCTTGGCAATCACCACGCGCTGCATGTTACTCGTGCCTTCATAAATGCGGCCAATTTTGGCATCGCGGTAGAGCTTCTCCACTGGATAATCCTTCGTAAATCCGGCCCCGCCAAAAACCTCCACCGCCGCCGACGCCACTTCTTCCGCGATGGTACTCGCGTAGTATTTGGCCATCGCCGCTTCGGTTTGAAAAGGCTTACCGGCATCGCGCAAACGGGCCGCATTGTAGACCAGTAACCGCGCCGCTTCCACCTTCACCGCCATCTCGGCTAAGTTGAACTGCACGCCCTGAAACTCGCCGATTGACTTCCCGAATTGCTGCCGCTCCTTGGCGTAAGCCACCGCGTGATCGAGCGCTCCCGAAGCCAGGCCCAGCATCTGCCCGCCGATGGCGATCCGCCCTTCGTTCAGGGTCTCAATCGCGATCTTGTAGCCAACGCCCACACCGCCCATCAGATTCTCTTTGGGCACCCGGCAGCCGTCGAGCAGCAGTTCGCAGGTGGACGAAGCCCGAATGCCGAGCTTGTCCTCCTTCTTGCCCACCGCAAAGCCGCGGAAGCCACGCTCCACCAGAAAAGCCGTGATGCCCTTGTAACCCGCGGCGGGATTCGCATTGGCAAAGATCAGGAAGAGTTCGGCTTCGTGCGCATTGGTGATCCATAGCTTGCGGCCATTCAACACCCAGTGGTCATGCTTCTCTTCCGCACGCGTCGCCAAAGCGAAAGCGTCGGAGCCGGATGAGGCCTCCGACAAGGCATACGCCGCCACCGTGCGGGTAGCGAGTTGGGGCAGGTATTGCTTCTTTTGCGCGTCATTGGCCCAACGCACAATGGCGTTATTCACCAGCGTGTTCTGCACGTCGACGACCACCGCTACGGAAGGGTCAACCGCGGCGAGTTCTTCGACGGCCAGCACCGCCTGAAAGAAGCTTCCGCCTTGTCCGCCGTACGCTTCGGGAATGTCGATCGCCATCAGGCCCAGGCCAAACAGGTCGCGCAGCAGGCCCGGCGCCAGACGTCCTTGGTCGTCCATTTCTCTTACCAGGGGGCGAATGCGTTCCCGGGCAAACTTCCGGACGCTGGCGCGGAACATCTGCTCTTCTTCAGTAAGCTGCGTTAACGGTGCGGGGGCAACGTCAGAGGTGGCGGTCGACATAGCTTCATTATGCTACCTTGCAACGTATGCGGCTTGTGACTTTCCTCGGATTGATGTCAACTTATTGTTTGTGGGGCCAAGGCTACGACCTGGTGATTTCCGGCGCCAAAATTGTCGACGGCACCGGCTCGGCCTGGTTCCGTGGCGACCTGGCGGTGAAAGGCGACCGGATCGCCAAGATCACCCCCGCCGGCCTCCTGAAAGATGCCACTTCCAAGCGGCGGATTGAGGCGCGCGGGCTCGTCCTCTCGCCCGGCTTCATCGACATCCAGGGCCACTCGCGCGAGTACCTGCTGAACGGCGACGGCCGCGTGATCGGTAAGGTCTCGCAAGGCGTTACCACGGAAATCATGGGCGAAGGTAGCAGCAATGCTCCCGCCAATGCCCGCACCTCTACCCAAATGCCGGATTTGGCCATGGCTTCGACGAATGGCTGCGCGCCATGGAAGCGCACGGCGGCAGCGTCAACATGGGCTCCTTTCTGGGCGCCGGCACGCTGCGCCAATACATAAAGGCCATGGCCCCCGGCCGCCTGACCGAAACCGAAACCAAAGAACTCCAGCGCGTCATCCGGCTGGGCATGGAAGACGGCGCCTTTGGCATCGCCTCCGCCCTCATCTATCCGCCCGATAGCTATTCGAATACCGACGAACTCGTCGAAATGGCGAAGGCGATGGCGCCCTACGGCGGCGTCTACATCACCCATCTGCGCTCCGAGGCGGACCACCTTCTGGAAGCTATCGACGAAGCCATCGCCATCGGCCGGCGCGGTGGCGTCGCCGTCGAGATTTATCACCTGAAAGCGGCCGGCAAGGAGAACTACGGCAAGCTCGACGCGGCCATCGCCAAGATCGAGCAAGCGCGCGCCCAAGGCCTGGACATCCAAGCCAACATGTACCCCTATACGGCCGGCTCCACGGGCCTCACTTCCTGCTTTCCCGACGATATCGCCGCCAACGGCAAGCTCTTCGCCAACCTGGACAATCTCGCGATCCGGCAGAAGATCAAGGCCGAGATTTTGACGGGCAAAGTGAACTACGAGAACCTCTGCCTGCAATCCGGCCCGGAGAATGTACTGATCCTCGGGCTCAACAAGCCGGAGAACCAGAAATACGTGGGCCAGCGTCTGACCGAGATCGCCGCCGCGACGAACAAGCACTGGGTGGACGCCGCCATGGACCTCGTCCTGAGCGAGCGCCAACGCATCGGCACCGTCTACTTCATGATGAGCGAGGAAAACGTTCAGCGGCAGTTGCGCCTGCCCTGGATCAAGATCGGCACCGACGCCGGCGGACCCAACCCTGACGGCGCCACCAGCCGGGTCCACCCGCGCTCCTACGGCACTTATACGCGCATCCTCGGCAAATACGTGCGCGACGAGAAGGTGCTGCCGCTGGAAGACGCCATCCGCAAGGTGACCTCCGCCGTCGCCACGCGCCTCTCGCTCCACGACCGTGGCGTCCTCCGCGAAGGCATGGCCGCCGACCTGGTGCTCTTCAACGAAACCACGGTCGCCGAGCGCGCCACCTACGACAATCCCCATCAGGTCTCCGCCGGAATCGAGCATGTCTTTGTGAATGGCGTCGAGGTCTGGGCCGGCGGTAAGCACACGGGGGCGAAACCGGGTAAGGCCCTCCGGGGTCCTGGCTACGTAGCTAAGTAGATATCCCCATCTCCCGCCTGAGCCGTTTGACCGATAAAGCAAGGGTTGAGCGCACGAATCTATCGCGGACCCATCCAAGCCGTCATCCTTGACTGGGGCGGCACCGTCATCGACCACGGCTGCCACGCCGCCGTCGCCGCCATGCGCGAAACGATGCGCGAAGCCGGGGTCGACACCACCGATGGCGACCTGCGGCGCAAGCTCGGGCTCGCCAAGCTGGAACAGCTTCGCGGCCTCTTCGAGAGCGAGCGGGTCCGCGAAGCCTGGGTGGCGCGCCACGGCGAAGCGGCCGAAGAGCAGGACCTGGTGAGGCTCCATGCCCGCTACACCGAAATCATCCTGGCCGCGGCATCGGGAGACTTGCTTCCCGGAGTGATGCCGCTCCACGAGTTTCTGCGGCAACTGGGCATCCGCATCGCCACCAGCACCAGCCAACCCCGGCCCGTGCTTGAGCAGATGCTCTTGACGGCCCGCCGCCAAGGCTTTGCACCCGCCGCCAACGCCTGCCCCGACGACACCGGAGTCGGCCGCCCCGCGCCCTACATGTGCTACCTGATCGCCACCCAGCTCCGGCTGCACCCGCTCGGCGCCTGCGTGAAGGTGGGTGACACGGTGGCCGACATCGAAGAAGGCCGCAGCGCCGGCATGTGGACCATCGGCATTGCCGAAACCGGCAACGAAGTGGGGTTGGACTTAACCGAGCTCTCTACCCTGCCCGAGTCCGAACGCAAGCTCCGCATCGCCAACGCCCGCACTCGATTGAAGGCCGCGGGGGCGCACTTCGTGGTGAACACCGTGCCCGATTGCCTGCCGGTCTTCGAGCGCATTCAGCAGCAGCTACTCCGCGGCACGTT
>JBBQQS010000426.1:0-4872 GCA_038215525.1 Bryobacterales bacterium | reverse complement strand
TCGTGCGTCTTGCCGCCGATGGTCCTGGTCAGGATCTCGGGCTTGCCGACCAGCAGTTCGTAGCCCTCACGACGCATCATTTCAATCAGGATGGCCAGTTGCAGTTCGCCGCGGCCCATCACCTTAAAGGCGTCGGGCCCGCCCGCTTCTTCCACGCGAATGGAGACGTTGGTCAACAATTCCTTGTCGAGCCGGTCACGCAGGTTGCGCGAAGTAACGAATTGCCCTTCACGGCCGCAGAAGGGCGAGTTGTTGATCGTGAAGGTCATCGCGATGGTGGGCTCGTCGATTTGGATCTTCGGCAGCGCCATTGGCGTTTCGGTACTGGTGACTGTTTCGCCGATCGTGATGCCGTCCATGCCGGCGAGGGCCAGCACGTGTCCGGGCCGGGCTTCGGTTTCCTCCACGCGCTTCAGGCCCTCAAACGAGAACATTTTCGTGATGCGCGTTTTTTGGACTGTGCCATCCAGCTTGCAGATGGATACTTCGTCGCCGTGCCTTAGCGTGCCGTTGAAGATGCGGCCGATGGCCAAACGGCCGAGAAAGTCGCTGTAGTCGAGGTTGGCCACCAGCAATTGTAGTGGCGAATCCGGATCGCCCGCCGGCGGCGGAATGTGGTCGAGAATGGCTTGAAACAGGGGCTCCAGCGTTTCCGAAGGATCCTCGAGCGAGGTCTTCGCGATGCCATTCTTGGCGACGCAATAAAGCACCGGGAAGTCGAGTTGCTCTTCCGTCGCGTCCAAATCGATGAACAGGTCATAGACTTCGTTCAGCACTTCGGCCGCGCGCGCATCGGGACGATCGATCTTGTTGATGACGAGAATCGGCTTCAGCTTGGCTTCGAGCGCCTTGCCCAACACGTAGCGGGTTTGGGGAAGCGGGCCTTCGCTGGCATCGACGAGCAGCATGACCCCGTCGACGATCTTCAGTGCGCGTTCGACTTCGCCGCCGAAGTCGGAGTGGCCTGGGGTATCGACAATGTTAATTTTGACGTCGTGGAAACGGACGCCGGTGGTCTTGGCGAGAATCGTAATACCGCGTTCGCGCTCGAGTTCGTTCGAATCCATGGCGCGTTCGCTCTGGGCTTCGTTGGCGCGATAAATGCCGGATTGGCGGAACATGGCGTCTACCAGCGTGGTCTTGCCGTGGTCGACGTGCGCAACAATCGCAATGTTACGAATCTGTTGATTTGTTTTTGAAGGTGGAGTGGACATCCTATATCTACCAGAATCGCAGGTCTCGCGCGAACTTGCAGCCCGCTACAATAAAAGTACCCATGTCAGAATCCTTACCCGAGCGGCCCACAGTAGTCATTGTCGGCCGGCCCAACGTCGGTAAGAGCACGCTATTCAACGCCTTAATCGGCCAAAGACGCTCCATTGTGGGCGACGAACCGGGCATCACCCGGGACCGGATTGAAGGCGAAGTTCTTTTCGATGAACGACCATTTACCCTTATCGACACCGGCGGCATCGTACCGCATGATCAGGCTTTGATCCCCAGCGAGATCTTTCGCCAAGCCCGCACCGCCTTCGAACAGGCCGACCAAATCATCTTTGTGATCGACGGCCGGGCCGAATTGACGGGTATCGACCGCGAGCTTTCGCAGCTCTTGAAGCGGCTCGGCAAGCCGGTTACGGTGGCCGTCAACAAGATTGACCATCCCAAGCGCGATGACCTCACGGTGGAGTTCTACTCGCTTGGCTTCGAGCACATCTTCGGCGTTTCGGCCGAACATCGCCGCGGCATCGAGGAGTTGCTTGAACACATCACCGCGGACTTTACGCGGGTGGAGCCTGAGCCAATGGTGCCGCGCGACATGCGGCCCATTCGCGTCGCCATCGTCGGGCGGCCGAACACCGGCAAGAGCACCTTGCTTAATTCGCTCACCGGGTCTGACCGCGCTATCGTCAGCCCCATCGCCGGCACCACGCGCGACGCCGTGGACGAGACAATCACCTTCGAAGGCCGCGACTACACCTTTATCGACACGGCCGGCATCCGGCGCAAAGGCAAGACGCATGAGATGGCCGAGAAGCTTTCGGTCGTCATGGCGCGCAAGCATATCGAAACCGCCGACGTTGTACTGATCCTGGTAGATGCCGTCGAGGGCCCCAAGGCGCAGGACGCCACCATCGCCGGCTATGCGCACGAAGAGGGCCGCTGCGTCGTCATGTGCGTCAACAAGTGGGACTTAATCACAAAGAAGGACAAAGCCGCTTTCGAGCAACTGGTCCGTGATGAGATGAAGTTCCTGGAATACGCTTCGCTTGAGTGCATTTCGGCCAAGAAAGGAACGGGCGTCAAGCGGCTCTTCAAGCTGATCCGCGAAAGCTGGGAGTCGGCTGGCGTGCGGGCTTCGACTGGTGAATTGAATCGCTTCCTCGACTTCCTGAAGCACGAGACCGACATCAAGCTCAAATACATGACCCAAGTGGGCGTGCGGCCTCCGACCTTTGTCCTCTTCGCTGAAGCCCGCGCCGACTTACATTTCTCCACCGAGCGATTTCTGATCAATCAACTGCGGAAGCGCTTCGGCTTTACCGGCACTCCGGTGCGCATTAAACTCAAGAAGCCCGAGCCGCACGAACGGTGGAACGCTCCGAAGGACTAACATGACGAATCTGCACGGCATCCTGCCGGCCATCCTCACTCCTTTGCACGAGGACGAAACCCTCAATGTGAAGGCTTTTGAATTGCTGATCGAGCACTTGTACGGCGAGGGAGTCGACGGCATTTACGTTTGCGGCAACACCGGCGAGGGCTTGCTCTTGCCGCCGGAGCTTCGCGAACAAGCCACCGAGATTGCCGTGCGGACTTCGCCCCAGGGTAAGCAAGTGATCGTGCATACCGGGGCGCACAACGCGAAGGACGCTTTGCGACTCACCGCCCATGCTTCCCGCACCGGAGTCGCGGCCGTATCAGCGTTGCCGCCGGGCGCGGGTTATAGCTTTGCCGAAGTGAAGAGTTACTACGAAGCATTGGCAGCGGCTTCGACTGACGCGCCCTTTCTGGTCTATTTCTTTCCGAGCATGGCGCCGCCGATGTCGATTGACCAGATCGAGCAGCTTTGCGATATCCCCAATGTGGCGGGACTCAAGTTCACCTCCTTTGACTTTTACACCATGCGGCAGTTACGGCTGCGCGGCTCGGTGGTTTTTAATGGCCCCGACGAGATGCTGGCCGCGGGCTTACTGCTGGGCGCCGACGGTGGCATCGGCACCACTTACAATATAATGCCCAAGTTATTCCTCGAGCTCTATCAACATGCCCGCGCGAATCGCTGGCCGGAAGCGGTCGCGGTGCAGGACAGGATTAACCGGCTGATTCGGATTCTCCTTAGCGTGCCGACCATTGCCGCCTGTAAGCAGATCATGACATGGCGCGGCATTGCTTGTGGACATGCGGCGGGTCCGCGGCGTCATTTAACCGGCGACGAAGTTACCTGGCTGAGGACGCAACTGGAGACCTGGGAAGCGTCGTGAAGGCTTGGCTCGCCGTCGGACTATTGTGGTTTGTCGGACTGCTGAACTATCTTGACCGGCAGGTGATCTTCTCGGTCTTCCCCTTACTTAAGGCTGACTTAGAACTTACCGATGCCGACCTCGGTTTGGCCGGGGCGGCGTTTCTTTGGGTTTACTCTTTAATGAGCCCGATCGCGGGCTTCGCGGGCGATAAGTTCGGTCATAAGCCGGTGATTGTCGCGAGCCTATTGGTGTGGTCTATCGTCACTTGGGCCACGGGACAAGCCGCCAACTTAAGCCAGTTAGTGGCGGCGCGGGCGGCGATGGGGATCGCGGAAGCCTTTTACTTGCCGGCCGCTCTGGCCTTGATCGCTTCACACCATAGCGAGCGGACGCGGGGCTTAGCCACCGGCTTACACTTCAGCGGCATCTACGTGGGCGTGGTGCTGGGTGGATGGGGCGGTGGCTGGCTGGGGGCCAATTATGGCTGGCGCTTTCCTTTCCTGTTTCTCGGAGCCATCGGCGTGGCTTACTCGCTGGTGTTAGTCGCTTTGCCCGCGACGATCGCGAAGAATCAGTCGCCATCTCCTCCTTTTGTTACGGCTGCACTTACTCTGCTCAAGACTCCCGGTTTTCCGCGGGTCGCGCTGGTCTTCGGCATCTTCTCCGTGGCCGGCTGGTTAGTGGCGGCCTGGATGCCGGCGTTTCTCTACGAGAAGTTCGGCATGACTTTGGCCCAGGCTGGCTTCAATGCCACTTTCTACGTGCAGGCGGCGAGTGTCCTCGGCATCTTACTGGGCGGTCCGTTGGGGGACCGTTGGCGGTCACGCCAGGTGCAGGCCTTGGGACTGGCAGTGGCCGCGCCGTTCCTGTTTCTCGCCGGCTTTACGGCTTTGCCTTGGTTAGTTCTCCTCGGCCTGGCCGTGTTCGGGCTCGGCCGAGGCGCTTATGACGCGAATAACATGCCCGTCGTTTGCGAGTTAGTTCCGGTGGAACTGAGGGCCACGGCTTACGGCTTCCTAAACTGCGTCGGCACCCTAGTGGGAGGCACTGTGGCCTATGGGGCCGGTACCTTGAAGGCCGCCTTTGGGCTCAGCGTGATGCTGGAGTTAGCCGGCGCCCTCTTAGTGGTCGGTGCCGTAGTTTTATGGCGACTGGGTAGGCGGCCTCTACAACTTTAATTCCCAGCCTTTGCGGAAGGCGGGGCGGACGTATTTGTTGGCTTCGGCGCTATTGGTGAAGCGTAAGTTCTTGCTATCCCAATCGAGCTTGCCGGGGACGCGGAAGGCAATTACGCCGAGTAACATCCACTCGGCGTAGGGTCCGGAGATGCTGAAGTTGGAGCAGGCGGGGTCTCCACCTTTGGCGGCGCGGACAAAGTCCATCATGTGGCCGGGCGAGCGGGTGA
>JBBQQS010000425.1:0-4882 GCA_038215525.1 Bryobacterales bacterium | reverse complement strand
ACGTCTATAAGTGGGATGAGCGAGGAAAAGTTCTCATTTATTTTTGATTTATTTTCTTAATGAAAGCGCACCCGAACCGAGCAATCCCACAACAGTCAATAGCTTCAACGACTTAGGAGTGGGTCGGACAGACTCGTAAGTTGATGATCATACGGAAGTTAGGTGGAAGTCGCGTTTTTCTTTGGGGCAGCGTTGACCCTGTCTGGGCCCCTTCTCGTGCCAAGACCCCAGCCAGGCCCTAAGCGCGGTACCATATCATCTAGTGCTCCCGCCGACCCAGCCTTCAGGCTGACCAGCCCGAGCCCCATGCCCTCTGACCTTGCTGCAACTTGATTGGCCGCACGTCCGAACGGCGTGCGAAGCAAGTAGAAGCAACTGATGGCGACCGTTACGATTCCTTCCCAGTCCTTCAGGCCCCTGCAACCGGCGGCCCGGCCCGAACCCCAAACCGCACTCCTGCACGGCGACGCCCGTGTCGACCCTTACCATTGGCTCCGCGACAAGCAGAACCGCGAAGTTCTCGATTATCTGGCCCAAGAGAATCGCTACATGGCCTCGGTGATGGAGCCCACCGAGGACCTTCAGCGCACCATCTACCGCGAAATGGTGGCCCGCATCGAAGAGACTGACCAGACCGTGCCCGTCCGCCGCGGCGATTACCTCTACTACACCCGCACCGAACGCGCCAAGCAGTACACCATCTACTGCCGCCAGCCCGCGAGCGGTGGCGACGAAGAGATCCTCCTTGATGGCAACCTGCTGGCCGAAGGCGAAAAGTACTTCCGCATCGGCGTCTTCGCCCCCTCGCCCAACCACCGCCTGCTCGCCTACTCCATCGATACCGAGGGCGACGAAGTCTACACCGTCCGCATCAAGGACCTCGTCACCGGCCATCTGCTGCCCGATCGCCTCACCGACACTTACTACGACCTTGAATGGGCCAACGACAACCAGACCCTCTTCTTCAACAAAGTCGACGAGGCCAAGCGCCCCTTCGAGCTTTGGCGGCACCGCTTGGGCGACCTGGAATCGAGCCGCATCTTCCACGAGCCCGATGAGCGCTTTAACCTGGGCCTCCACAAGACCCGCAGCCGTGCCTGGATGCTGTTGACTCTGTCGAGCGCTACTTCGTCCGAAGTCTGGCGCTGGTCGGCTGACCAGCCCGATGCAAAGCCCGAGATTCTCTACCCGCGCCGCCCCCAAATCGAATACGACGTTACCCATCAAGGCGACCGCTTCTACATCCGAATCAACGACCAAGGCCGCAACTTCCGCCTGGTGGAAGCCCCGGCCGCCGACCCCCGCCCCGAGAATTGGCTCGAGGTGCTGCCCCACCGGCCGACCGTTCTTCTCGAATCCATCATCGCTTTTGCCGAACACTTGGTGCTGATTGAGCGGGAAGGCGGCCTGCGCCGTATCCGGTTGGGATTCGACGAAACCGTGTCCTTCCCGCACCCCGTTTATCACGTCTTCCCCCACAGCAATCCCGAGTACGAGGCCACGCACTTTCGCTTCGAATACACTTCGATGGCCACGCCGCCCACGGTGATCGACTATGACCTCGGCACCCACAAACGCACCGTGCGCAAGACGATGGTGGTGCATGGCTACGACGCCGAGGCCTACACCACGGAGCGCATTTTGGTGCGCGCCCCCGATGGGGTCGAGGTGCCGGTCGCCCTCGTCTATCGCCGCGATCTGCCCGCCGGCCCCAAGCCCACGATGCTCTATGGCTACGGCTCCTACGGGCTCAACACCGAACCGGTCTTCAGCGCCGAACGCATCAGTCTGCTTGACCGCGGCTGGATCTGGGCGATTGCTCAAATCCGGGGCGGTAGCGAACTCGGCACGCCCTGGCATGACGACGGCAAGATGATGCGCAAGCGCAACACCTTCACCGATTTCATCGCCTGCGCCGAACACCTCATCGCCGCCGGCCATACGCAGGCCGACAAACTCGCCATCATGGGCCGCAGTGCCGGCGGCTTGTTGATGGGCGCGGTGCTGAACGAGCGCCCGGACCTCTTTCAGGCCGCCATCGCCGGCGTGCCCTTTGTCGATGTGCTCAACACGATGCTCGACGCCTCCTTGCCGCTCACGGTCGGCGAGTACGAAGAGTGGGGGAATCCCAATGAGCCTGACGCCTATCACTACATGAAGTCCTACTCGCCTTACGACAACGTCGGGCCCTTTGACTATCCGCACTTACTCGTGCTTGCCGGCCTCAACGACCCACGCGTGCAATACTGGGAGCCCGCCAAGTGGGTGGCGAAGTTGCGGGCCACCAAACAGGGCGACCGCGAGGTGCTACTCAAAACCGAAATGGGCGCGGGCCACTTCGGCCCCTCCGGCCGTTACGAGCGCTTCAAAGAGACTGCCTTTGAGTATGCCTTTCTCCTCAAGTACGTGCGTTAGAATACAGGTTTAGAGACACTTCCGGCCCGCCAAATAAATTCAGTGAATCATCCCGCTGAGGTCCAATACCTCTACTCTCTCGGCAACGAAGTCAAGTCCATCAAGTTGGGGCTCGACCGTATGTGGCGCGTGCTCGCCGCGCTCGACCATCCCGAACGCGCCTGCCGCTTCGTCCACGTCGCCGGCACCAATGGCAAAGGCTCCACCTGCGCGATGATCGAAAGCGCGCTGCGGGCCAAAGGCCGCACCACCGGCCTGTACACGTCGCCCCACTTTGTCGACCCCACCGAGCGCATTCAAGTGAACGGCAAGGCGATCACTGAGGCCCAATTTTCCGACGTCTTCGAGGAAATGCACCATGTGGCCGAAGCGCTCCTCAAGCGCGGCGAACTCGACATGCACCCCACTTACTTCGAGTCGCTCACGTTGATGGCCTTCCTGGTCTTCCGTCAGGCACGGGTGCACACCGTGGTGCTCGAAACCGGTTTGGGCGGCCGGCTCGACGCCACCAATGTCGTTACGCCGATCCTTTCGGTGATCACCGCCATCGACTATGACCATATGCAGTGGCTGGGCGACACCATCGAGCTTATCGCGGGCGAAAAGGCCGGCATCATCAAGCCGGGCGTGCCGGTCGTGGTGGCGCACCAACGCCCCGAAGCCATTATCCCGATTGAACGCAAGGCGCTCGAAACCCAATCCCTGCTCCACGAAGTCGACCAATGGGAAATGCATGTCGATACCCTCGATGCCTATGGCGGCACTTACTCCCTAAGCCAGGGAGTCACCGTGCTTGAAGTGCATTGTCCGCTGCCCGGCGAACACCAGTTACACAACTCGGCCACCGCCGCCCTCGCGCTATACCACTTAGGGCTCACTCCGCAGGAGATCTTCGACGGCATCGCGCAGGCCCAATGGCCCGGGCGCCTGGAACGCATTCATCAACAGCCGGATATTCTGCTCGATGGCGCGCACAACGTCGCCGGGGCGACGGCGCTGGCGGCTTATATTCGTCACTTTCACCAGGGCCGTAAGGTCTGGATGATCTTCGGCGTGATGGCCGATAAACAAGTGGATGAGATCGCCGAAATTCTGTTTCCCCTCGCCACGCATCTCATCCTTACCGCGCCCAATCAGGCGCGGGCCCTGCCGCCAGACGAAATTGCCAAGTTGCCGGCCGCGCAGCACGCCCAAGTGGTTCCCCAATTGGCCGACGCACTCGCCATGATTCGCCAGGCCGCGCCCGCCGATATCGTTTTTCTTACCGGCAGTCTCTACTTAGTGGGCGAAGCGCGCCCGCTACTCCAGAAGATGGGCCTGCTTTCGTGACTTATCAGAAGCTTCGCGCCTATCTCTGGATTGACCCTTTAATTTGCCTCGCCACCGTGGCGATGGGCACCTTAAGCCTGATCGCGTCGCTCTTCGATTCCAAAGGCCACAAACAGATGGCCGTCGCGCGCCTCTGGGCGCGCATCCTTTGCCGCCTGGCCGGTGTGCAACTCAAGATTGTCGGGCTTGAGCACATTGATCCGCTGGCGAATTATATTATTACGTCCAATCACCTGAGTTACATGGATACGCCCGTGTTACTCGGGTATTTACCTGTCGACTTCCGGTTTATGGCCAAAGCCGGCTTGTTTAAAATACCTTTCCTCGGTACCCACTTAGCCAGCGCCGGGCACTTACCCGTCGTCAACGACAATCCGCGCGATGGCATTAAGGCGTTAAACGAAGGAGCCAGGCTGATCGCCGCCCGCCACATCTCCGTGCTGATCTTTCCCGAAGGTGGCCGCGCGGCTACGGGGCACCTGCAGCAGTTCCGCGACGGCGCCTTCTTCCTCGCGATCAAAAGCGGCGCGTCGATCCTGCCAGTGGCCCTTTGTGGCACTTACGAGATGCTGCCTTTTGGCTCCGGCTTCATGAAGCCAGGCCCGATTACGATGCGCATCGGCGCCCCGATCCAAACCGCCGGCCGACATATCAAGGAGCGCACCGCCCTCAACGCCCAGGTGCGCGCCGAAATCGAGCGCCTGACGCAAATGGGCATCTGAGCTAATCCCCTTGAACCCGTAGAAGCGGCGACGAATCCGAAGATGTTAGTCCAAAACGGGCTACCTCTACAGAGGCCGGAAGCGGAATCGATCTAAGCCTCCCTGCTACGATGTCAAGAGATGCGATCGTTTGACTATGCCGCTCCCCCAACCCTGGCCGAAGCCCTTACGCTTTTGGCTGCCAACCCCACGGCCCGTGTCCTTGCTGGCGGCACTGACCTGCTGGTGCAACTGAAGTCCGGCCGGCGCGAAACGCCGCTCGTCGTGGACCTTAAGAAAATTCCTGAGCTCAAGGCCATCACTTTCGACCCCGCCCTGGGCCTAACCATCGGGGCTACCGTAGCTTGTTTCCAAATCACCACCCATGCGGAGCTACGCCGCGTCTATCCGGCGCTCGCCGAAGTTGCGGGCCTGAT